>NZ_JBEYVB010000026.1:0-88960 GCF_040643815.1 Micromonospora sp. NPDC047074 | reverse complement strand
GCCCCGGCTCCCGTACGGGGGGTGCCGGGGCGACCCGGGTGGCACTAGCTGTGCGGGTGGACCGGAATCACCGGGTGAAGACGGTGGGCACCGCCCGCGCGCCCGGCGTCGCGTCCGCCGGCTCCCCGTGCGGCGGCGCGGTCGCCGCACGCATGTCGCCCGGCATCGCGGCGGCCACCCGCATGTCGCCCGGCGTCACGATCGCCGCCCGCACCCCGGCCGGCGTCGCGGCGCGGGCGGCACGTGCCTTGAGCAGGCGGGCGGCGGCCAGCACGATCTCCGCCTCGCGGGACACCGCCTGGGACAGCGGGAGCCCCCGGTTCACCGTCATGTGGATCATGCTGTTGAACGCCAGCGCGCGGGCGTCCGGATCCAGCCCGGGCAGGTGGGCCAGGGTCGGCTCGACGGTCGCGATCTCCGCCGCGAAGCGCCGGTCCAGGTCGGTGCGGGCCGCCCGGTAGGTGGCCATCCACTCCCGCTGGGCCTGGTTGCTCGGCAGGCGGGGGTCGAGGCCCCGCAGGCCGGCCAGGAAGGTCACCGCGTCGTCCCCGGCGAGCTGGTGGCACCAGGCAGCGATCCGGGTCACCGCGAGCGCGTACCGCCCGGTCAGGTCCGGTGTGCGCGACAACCGGCGGATCCACCAGGCCGAGTCCGCACAGAAGTGGCGGACGGTGGCGGCCCGCGCGTCCGGGCCCCCGTAGCGGTGGTCCTCGGGCAGCCACGGGTACACCTCGACCGGGCAGGGATGGTGCGGTGACCAGGCGGCCAGGTGGGCGCGCAGGTCGGCCAGCAGCTCCGGGGAGGCGGCGGCCGCGCGCAGCCGCAGCCGCAGGTGCGGGCGGTCGTCCCGGTACCGGATGTGGAACAGCTCGGCGCGGTCCATCAGCGCCAGCACGTCCGCGCGGGCCAGCCAGGTCTCCACGATCCGGTCGGGTGCGTAGACGTACCAGCCCGTCCACTCCGGATCCTCCGCCGGCGGCCGGTCGACGATCCGGGTCGGCGACAGCCGGGGGGTGGGGCGGGCGTCGGCGCGGACGAAGGGCACCCACACGTCGTGGGCGTGCTGGCCGAGCCGGGACGTCACCGGCGTGGCCACGGGCAGCGCCTCGTGCAGCACCAGCGGGCCGGTACGCCGCAGCCGGCGGACCAGCCAGCGACGGTGGTCGGGGTCGGTGACGTCGACGCGCATGGTCAGGTCGGCGGAGCGCTCGGTGACCTCGAGCACCGGGCCGAGGCCCACCTCCGTGAGCACCCCGGCCAACGCGGCCGGATCCGCCGAGAGGGCGAGCAGGTCGGCCCGGTGCCGGTCGTCCAGCACGACCCCACGCCGGGCGAAGAGGCAGCGGCCGCCGGTGATCCGGGGAATTGGCGAGCCCGGCGGCAGCCGGTAGCTCGGATCGAGCATCCGGCCGGTCGCGTTACCCTCCGCGGCGATCATGCCGAGCAGCCGTACCACCCACGGGTTGAGGGGCAGATCGAGGTTGAGCGGGCTGTCGAAACGGAGTTCGACCGGCCGGCCGTCCGGCCGGTGCACGAGGTGCAGACGGCCGTCCCGCACGGCGACCGCCAGGTCGTCCAGCCCGACGTCGCCGGGACGACGCGGCAGGTTCAGGTTGAGCCGGGGCAGCGGCCCGGACGGCCGGCGGGTCAGCGGCGCCCGGGAGTCGACGGGCAACCATCCCAGCTCGACGGTGAGCCGCCCCGGGTCGGCGACGTCCGGCGGCGGGGGCAGCGTCAGCACGTCCGCGAGCCGGGCACCCGGCCCGGCCCAGAGCCCGGGCAGCACCACCTTCAGCCACACGTCGGCGTCAGAGACCGGCTCGGCCAGCAGCGCCCCGCAGACCATGCCGGTGGGCGGCTCGACGATCGCCACCGGGCTGGTCGGCCCGTCCGCCCCGGGCAGGGGCGTCGGCCGCCACAGCTCGACGTCCTGGCTGGTGTTCCACCAGTCGACCAGTGTCGCGTCCCGGTCCCGGGCCGGCGCGAACAGCCGCCGGACGGGCCCCGCCGGCGGCACCGCCCCGGCCGGTGGCGCCGCCCCGGCCGGTGGCGCCGCCCCGGCCGGTGGCGCCGGTTCCCGCCGCCAGCTGCCCAGCGGGTGGTCAACCGGCGCGCTCAGCAGCCACGACAGCGGTACGGCCCCGCCGGTCACGCTCGACTCCAGGTGGTTGCGCAGGGTCGAGAGGCGATCCCACCGCCGGACCGCGCCCAGCACCCGGGCCGCCCCGTCGACCAGGGCCCGCCCGGCCGCCCGGTCCAGCGCCGGCCGCACCCCGCTGAACGCGTCGACGAACCGGTCCCGGTCGAACGGCCGGTCGGTCACCGCGATCGCGCCGACCGTCGACACCGGCGGCGCGGCGCCCGGGTCGACGAAGGCCTCCGGGGTGTGCGCGGGCAGCAGCACCCGTCGCTCGACGTACTGGTCGAACTGGTCGCGGCCGAGGTCGGCGATCCAGTCGGCGGCGGGGCGCGGCCCGCTGTCCCGGTGCTGCGCGATCCGCCGCAGCACCGGGGTGTCGGGTGCGGAGGAGGCACCACCCCGGTCCGACCGGACGTACATCCACCGGCCGGCGTCGGCGGCCAGCGTGGGGTTGACGAACCACGCACCGCTCGGCCGGGGCACGTCGACCGGGCGCACCATGACCTCGGTCTCCAGGTCCACGACGGTGGGGCGGGGCTCGTCCACCAGGTCGGCGCGCGCGGCGAAGCCGAACAGGCCGAACGGGGTGGGCCGGTGCCGGGCGCGGCTGGCGTACATCGCCCGCAGCGTCGGATCGTCACGGCCGTCCGGGTCCGGTTCCGGCACGCGGCCGTACGTCGTGGCGTATCCCACCGCCAGGTCGAGCAGCCGGTCGGCGAGTGCCTGCGCGCCGGTGTCGGTGGGGTCGGGCCGGCCGGTCGCGGGCAGCATCGGCACCCGGACCAGGCACCAGTCCGCGGGATCCAGCCGGGCATCGGGCCCGCCGCTCACCCGGGCCGCCTGGCCAGGTAGGAGCGCATGGCGGCGTGCGGGCGCATGGTGGTGCCGTCCAGCCGGGCCGCCGCCAGCCGGGCCCGCAGCGCGGGGTCGGCGGTGTCGCAGGCGGCGACGAGATCCAGCGCCGCGTCGAGCGCGACGTGGTAGGCCCCGGACAGCAGCGCCCGGAACTCCGCCCGCAGCGCCGGCGCGAACGGGCCGAGCCGACCGGCCCGGGCCAGGCCGTCGAGGTCGCGCAGCAGGTCGGTGACGCCACGCCGGGCCACCACGCACCGGCTGTGCGCGTCGCTGTACGCCGCGCCCCAGGGCGAGGCGGCGGTGGCCGTCGGGCCGAGCAGTGCCAGCAGGCTCTCCGCCAGGCCGAGCGGTACGGCCGGCATGTTGCACAGGAACAGCTCCGCGTCGCCGTAGATGCCGACCGGCCTGCCCGACGGGACGTCAGTCATGTCGACGACGTCCTCGGGGGCGAGGCCGACGTGGTCGGCGCGCAGCGTGTGGCTGGTGGTGGCGAGCATCCCCGGGCCGGTCCACGGCTCGTCGACCCGGAGCCGGGTCCGGGGCAGCAGGACGGTGCGGCGCCGCCCGCCGGCGGGCACGCAGCCCATCGCGAGGTGGGTGGCGCGGTCGGCGCCGGAGGCGAACCGCCACCGTCCGTCGACGCGGAGCGAGCCGTCCGGCGCGGTGCTGATCGTGCCCACCTGCGCGACCACGCCGAAGACCTGGCCGCCGTCGGCGTAGACCCGCGCCAGCAGCTCGTCGGAGGCGAACGTGGACAGGTAGTGGGCTGTGCCGTTGGCGATCATGCACAGCCAGCCCTCGCTGGCGTCGCCGGTCGCCATCTGGCGGACCAGCTCCACGCCGTGGACGAGGCCGGGTGTCTCCTCCGGGCCGCCCCGGCGCCAGAGCAGCGGGTACGCCGGAGCGGTCGCTGTCGGGGCGGCCGGCACCGGGCCGCCGGAGTCGTGTCCGGTGTTGGTGCGACTGTCAGGCATTGCTCGGATACTTCCCGCCCCCGGCCGGGTGATTGGTTCGCGACCCAGTCTGGCCCGTCGCGCTATCCGACCACTTCTCCCCCGCTATCCGGCATCGACGCCGGGCAGGCGGGTGCCGAGGGTCGTGGAACCGGCCCGGGGCCCGGTGGCATCGGCCCCGGGCCCCGTACCGTCGTCACGCGCTCGCCGGACGACGTGGTTGGCGACCGACGCGGTGCCGGACCGCTCAGTAGCTGCCGTCGTTGCAGCCGGCGGTCCCGCAGGCCCGGCTGATCGAGCACCAGTCGGTGGGCCGGAAGCCACCGGCGACCTCGCCGGCGCCCTCGACCTCGAGCGCGGCGAAGTCCAGGTCGTCGAGGTCGATGAACTTCTCGGTGGCGGGCGTGACGGAGTCGGCCGCCGGGTTCGTGTCGTACGACATGAGTTCCTCCTCATGGTCGGATCCATGTGGACGGCTGACGTGCCGGTCCCCCGCCAGTCTCGGCGACGGCGCTATGCGCGCCCTATTCCGGACCAATGCGGGCGGTCGACCCGGTCGGGGTTGACCCTGCCCCCGGGGGCAGGGTTTACCTTCGGGTCCTCGGTGCGGGGATTGGCGGGAGCATGAGAATCGGTGAGCTGGCGCGGCGGGCCGGGGTGACCCCGAAGGCGGTCCGGCACTACGAGTCGCTGGGGCTGATCGCGGCTACCCGGGAGGCGAACGGCTACCGGGACTTCCGCGAGGACGACGTGCGGCTGGTACGCGAGATCCGGCTCCTCGGCCGGCTGGGCATCCGCGCCGACCGGACCCGCCCGTTCCTGGACTGCCTCACCGCGGGCAGCGAGCACGCCGACGACTGCCCGGCCGCCCTGGCCGGCTACCGCGCCGCGATCGACGACCTGACGGCGCGGATCGCCGAGCTGACCGCCCGTCGCGCGGCCCTGACCCGCCGGCTGCGGGAGGCCGCCCACCGCAACGGCCCGGCGGGTCGGGCCGCTGCCGGTCCCGCCGACGTGGACCTGGCCCGGCTGCCCACGGAGCTGCCGGCGCCCGCCGACGTGGACCTGACCCGGCTGCCCGCCGACCTGCCGGCGCCCGCCGACGACGGCGCCGCCGACCACCTTCCCGGCCGCCGGATGCCGCGGCTCACGCTGCCGGGCACCGCCGGCGACCCGGTCGGGTTGCACGCGCTGGGCGCGGGCCGGTCGGTCGTCTACCTGTATCCGCTCACCGGTCGGCCGGACGTCGACCTGCCCGGCGGCTGGGACAGCATCCCGGGAGCGCGCGGCTGCACGGCCCAGGCGTGTGACTTCCGCGACCACCACCGCGACCTGGTCGCCGCCGGGGCGGCCCGCGTGTACGGCCTGTCCAGCCAGGACACCGGTTACCAGCGGGAGGTCGTCGACCGGTTGAGGCTGCCGTTCACCATGCTCTCCGACCCGGGCCTGCGGCTGGCCTCGGCGCTCGGCCTGCCCACCTTCGAGGCGGCGGGGACGACGCTGTACCGGCGGCTTACCCTCATCGTCCGGGACGGCGTGATCGAGCACGTCTTCCATCCGGTCTTCCCGCCGGACCGGCACGCCGACGAGGTCCTGCGCTGGCTGCGACAGGCCCCCGCCCGACCGCCGACGACCGCACAGGCACCGCACCCACCCCGACGACGATCGGAGCAACCGTGACCGGCAACGCGCACGCACCGCTGCTGGTGCTCTGGGACATCGACCAGACGCTGATCGAGGGCGGTACGGTCACGCACCGCGCCTACGCGGCGGCGTTCCACCGGGCCACCGGCCGCACGTTGGAGCACCCGTGGCAGTTCAACGGCCGGACCGAACTCGCGGCCGCCACCGAGGTGCTCCGCGCCCACGGCCTCGACCCGGGCAACGGCCTGCTGGACGCCTTCATCGAGCTGATCGTCGTCGAGCTGCACGACCGGGCGGACGAACTGGCGGCCACGGGGCGCATCCTGCCCGGTGCGGTCGAGGCGCTGACCGCCGTGGGAGCCGTCGCCGGGGTGCACCAGTCCGTACTCACCGGCAACCTGTACCCGCTGGCGTTGTTGAAGCTCGAACTGTTCGGGCTGATGGGCCACTTCGACACGCGGATCGGGGCGTACGGGGGTGACGCGTGGGAACGCAGCGACCTGCCGGACCACGCCTTCCGCCGGGCGGCGCGCCACCTCGGCCGACGCTTTCACGGCGCGGACACCGTCATCATCGGCGACACGCGTCGCGACGTCGAGACGGCGCACGCCGCCGGTGCCAGAGCCGTCGCGGTGGCCACGGGTACCACCAGCGCGGCCGAGTTGACGGCGGCGGGCGCCGACGTCGTGCTGCCCGACCTCTCGGACACCGCCGCTGTCCTGCGCGCCGTCACCGCCCGCGATCCCGTTCCCCTGCGGCGCACGGTGGGAGCGGCGACCGACCACGTCGCCGAGCGGGCGCCGCGACAGCGGCCGGTCGGCTAGACCCAGGCCCTTCCTTACACCGCAGCCAGGATGTCTGCCGCCGCCCGCTCGCCGGCCTCGATCGCCCCGTCCAGGTAGCCCGCCCAGCGGGTGGCGGTCTCCGTGCCGGCCCAGTGCACCCGGCCCACCGGCCGGCGCAGCTCCGGCCCGTAGGCGCACCAGGAGCCGGGGGTCGGCGCGCCGCAGAAGCAACCCCGGGTCCACTCGTCCGCCGACCAGTCGTACTCGACGAACTCCTCGGCCTGACGGGCCGCCGGGCCGGCGACGACGACGAGGGCGTCGAGCAGGGCCGTCCTGCGGGCCTCCGGCGTCATCCGGCGCAGCGTGTTCGCCTCCGGGCCGTAGCTGAACGCGGTCAGCACGCCGCGCGGCGTGTCCGGGATGCTGTTGTCCACCGTCTCGGTGACCGGGCCGGTGAGGCAGAAGGCGACGCCGGAGCGACCGTCCGCGCGCCAGAACGGCTCCGGATATACCGCGTGGATCTTGATTGCCGTGCCCATCGGCATCCGCTGGGTGAGCGCGTCGCGCAGCGCCGGCAGCGGCGGGTCGTACCGGATGCGACCGGCCAACGCCGGTGGCAGGGCGACCACCACCGCGTCGGCGGTGACCCGGTCGGTGTCGGTGTGCACCACCACCCCGGTGTGGTCCTGCTCGATCGTCCGCACCGGCGCGGAGAGCCGCACCGCGTCCGGGCCGAGCGCGGCGGCCATCGCCTCGGCCAGCACCGGCGGCCCACCGACGATCCGGTCCTGCTGCGCGCCGCCGGCCATCGCGAGCAACGCCCGGCTGCCGCCGCCGGAGCGCAGGTAGAACGCCATCTGGAGCAGGGATATCTCGTCCGGGCCGGCGGCCAGCAACCCGCCGGCGAGCAGCCGCCCGAGGTACCGGGCGGTGGGCGGGTCCGGCACCGCCGCGCTCAGCCAGACCGCCAGGGTCGTGTGGTCCCACTCGGCGGCCTCGGCCGCCGCCCACGGCGCGGCCGGATCCACCCGCTCGGCGTACCCGTCGAGCAGGTCGAGGACCTTCGCGGCGGACTCCGGCGGCCCGGCGTGCCGGCCGTCGGGGAAGTGGACCGCCGACGCGCCGTCAGCGGCCGACGGGAAGGTGGCGATCTCGTACCGGGCGAGCAGCCCGTTGACCCGGTCCTGGGTCGGACCGACCCACTGGGCGCCCAGATCGAGCTGGGTGCCGTCGGCCAGCCGTCGGGTGAGCACGCGCCCGCCGACCCGGTCCCGCGCCTCCAGCACCCGCACCCGCGCCCCGGCCCGGGCGAGCGCGAGCGCGGCAGCCAGCCCGGAGAAGCCTGCGCCGACCACGACGACGTCGTTGCCCATCCGACGGCATACCCGTTACCAGCGGTTTTGTGCCTCCTCCGCCCAGCCGGCGAGGCCGTCGAGGTCGACCCGGTCACCGTCGGTGGTGCACGCCCAGCCGGAGAAGTGCCCGAAGCACTGGTGGGTCTCGTTGGCCACCACGCCGAGGTTGGTACGCGCGACCCGCTCGTGGAACGGCGCGAACCGCACGTCCACCCCGTCGCCGACGATCCGCCACGGCCGCAGCCAGTCGGCGCGGTCGTAGCTCCAGACCAGGTCCGCGCCGATCTTGTGCAGCCGCCCGTCGACGAAGAGCGCGTTCTCCGTGGAGCCCGTCCCGTCGGTCCACTTGCCGCCGAGCTGGATCGCCCGGCCGGGACCGCTGCCGGCCGCCCAGTTCCACCGCATGGCGTACGGCCACTTGCCCCGACCGTGGTCGAGGACGGCGAAGGAGTCCTGCTCGCCGACCGGGTGGACCGTGCCGTCGATCCGCAGGGTGCCCCGCACCGGGCGCCCGACGTCCTTGACCGTGTACTGGAACCGGCGGGTGCTCCACGGCACCACGACGCCGAGCGACTCGTGCTCCGGCGGCAGCGGCACCTCCAGGTCGATCTCCACGCCGGGCGCGACGGCGCGGATCGTGCTGCCGTCCGGGCGCTGGTCGATGTCGACGGCCAGGCCGCCGCCGCGTACCCGCGCCCGGCCCGTACCGCTGACCGGCGGGAACACCGTGCCCCGGGCGAACGGGACCACCGCCTCCCTGTCGATCTCGACGTGGGTGTGGCGGTCGAGGACGTAGACGCCGTGCACGCCGGCGTAGTCCAGCGACGACGCGACGATCCCGACGATGTGCGTCGGGGTGACGATCCCCCAGTACTCCCAGCGCTTCGCCCGCCCCCAGCCACGAAGGTTGGCCCGGTGCAGCGGCCGTCGGCTCCAGCCCACCGCGGCCGGGTTCAACCGCCCGTCGGGCAGGCACAGGTCGACCGGCTCGGTGATCTCCCGCTCGTGCGTCACGGGGGCAGGCTACCGGCTGCCACCAGGCCCCCGGCCCGGCCGGTCGGGTAAGGAAGGGCCCCTTCCTTACATCCGTCCCGGCACAGGGTCGGCCGGGGGCGGTCGGCTACGGTGCGGGGATGGTGGTGCGATCGTCCCGTCGTGGCCCTGGCCGGTGGCGACCGCCGGCGAAGCCGAAGCCTCCCGCGTCGCTCGAACTGGCCACCGCCGAGCGTGCCGCCATCGAGGACGAGGCCACGTTCCGGCGGCTGGGTTTCGTCGATCTCGACCTGGCCGGGCGGTCGGCCGACGGGGCCGAGTTCGCGCAGTGCCGGTTCAAGGGTACGGACCTCAGCGGCGGCCAGCTCGACGGCGCGACGTTCACCGACTGCCTGTTCGAGAGCACGAACCTGGCGAACCTGCGGGCGGAACGGTCGTCGATGCTGCGGGTGCGGCTGTCGACGGTCCGGCTGACGGGCGTGCAGTGGATCAACGGCGGGTTGCGGGACGTGACCGTCGCGGACTGCCGGCTGGACCTGTCGGCATGGCGGTTCACGAGTTTCTCCGGCGTCGCCTTCGAGGGCTGCAACCTGACCCGGGCGGACTTCCAGAACGCGGACCTCGGCGGAGCCCGCTTCACCGACTGCGACCTGACCGGAGCCCAGTTCTCCCACGCGACGCTGGCGGGCACCCGGTTCGCGAACTGCGTGCTGGCCGGGATCGGCGGGGTGACGAGCATGGCCGGGGCGATTGTCGCCCAGCAGGATCTCGCCGCGTTGTCCCACACCCTGGCGGGTGCCCTGGGGATCCACATCGAGGACGCCGACGGCGAGTGAGCCGGTCGGGGGGCAGGGACGCGGGGCGTGCCGGTGGCGGGTCACCGATCAACGGAGAGCGAGGCAGTGACGATGGAGGCTGGGACGGCCCGGTTCATCGAGCACGTCGGGCGGCTGCCGCCCGCCGGGCTCGCCGAGGCCTTCGACCACGCGGTGCGGCTTCGGCGCCGCGGTGGCCGGGAGGCGAGTCGGGCGGTACGGCCGTCCGCCTCGGAGTACTCCCAGATCGACCACGCGGTACGCGCGATGCTGCTCCCCCGCGCCGACGAGCTCAACGCGCACCGGCAGCACCTGCACTCGGACGCGCTCAGCGCCACCGTGATCGCGGCGCGGGCGGTCCTCAAGCGTGCGAAGATCACCGAAGCGCAGTACCAGCTCCTGGTCGAGCCGTTCACGGCCATCGGGGTCGAGGTCCCCACCCATCCCGAGGCCGGGTAGGGGCGCCGCAGCCGGGCCGCTGATGCGGGATCGGCCCGTGCGGGATCGGCGAATTCGGACACGGAGCGTAACCAGCGGCTCTAGTCTACGGCCATGCGGCAGGCCAGACAGTACACCGCCGAGCTCATCGGCTCGTTCCTGCTCGTCTTCTTCGGGGTCGGTGCCGCGGTGGCCGCCCGCGTCGAGGGCGGCGTGGTGGTGGTCGCCCTGGCCTTCGGGCTCGTCATGCTCGCCCTCGTCTACACGATCGGCCCGCTCTCCGGCAGTCACGTCAACCCGGCGGTGACGCTCGGCGTGCTGCTGTCGGGGAAGATCTCCCTGCCCGGCGCCGTCGCGTACTGGCTCGCGCAGTTCGCCGGTGCCACCGTCGCGGCCTTCGCCCTCTGGGTCCTGACCCGGTGGGGCGGTGTGACGGACCAGACCGGGGCGCTCGGCAGCAACGGTTACGGCGCGCACATCAACCTCGGGGGCACAATCCTGCTGGAGGTCGTGCTGACCTTCCTCTTCGTCCTGGTCGTCCTCGTCGTGACCAGCCGGGCCGAGCACGCCGGGTTCGCCGGCCTGGCGATCGGCTTCGCCCTGGCCGCCGCGCATCTCGTCGGGGTCGCGCTGGACGGCACGTCGGTGAACCCGGCGCGGTCCTTCGGCCCGGCGATCTTCGAGGGTGGGGACGCCCTGCGCCAACTGTGGGTGTTCATCGTCGCCCCGCTCGCCGGCGGCGCCCTCGCCGCGCTGCTGGCGCCACTGCTGACCAGCGCGGACGTCCGGTACCGGGACACCGAGCGGTAGGCCGGCGGGCAGCCCCGCCGGCCTACCGCCGGTTCACGTCCGCGCGGCGGACCACCCGTCGGCGACGAGCCGGGTCGCGTCACCGCCCTCGCCCTGGAAGAGCAGCCCGCCGCCGTCCACCGCGAGGATCCGGTCGACGTAGACCCCACGGCCCTGGCTCGACGCGTCGGTGGTGCTTGTCCACCTCAGGTGGGTCGCCTGGTCGGGCAACTCCACGGTGGCCTGCCACCAGGCCCGCCCGCCGTAGCCGGTGACGGTGCCGTCGCTGACCCACCGCCGGTCGCCCTGGCGCAGCAGCATCCGGCCCGGCGCCCAGGTCCGCCCCCCGTCGCGGGAGACCTCGAACCGGGCGTTGTCGAAGCGCGGCTCGGTGTCGTACCAGAGCAGGAAGCTGGCCGTGCCGCCGCGCGCGGCGCGACGCAGCGGCGCGGTGAGGGTGACCGTCGCGGCGTCGCGCGGGTCGGCCCGCCAGGCCGCACGCGACCGCGGCCGTACGGGCATCGCCTCCGCGAGATCACGCGCGACCGCCCGCCGGGCCACGTTGTTGCTGCCCCAGCCCCGGTCAGGATGCACCCGGTTGCTGAGCAGGACGACGAAGGAGTGGGACAGCGGGTCGATGACGAGGGACGTGCCGGTGAAGCCGGTGTGCCCGAACCCGACGGGCGAGGAGAGACCCATCATGTACCAGTGCTTGTTCAGCTCGAAGCCGAGCCCGCGATCGCTCTCCGGGTACGCCTGCTCCAGCGGCGCGTTGTAGTTGACAAGCATCGCGCGCACCGTGTCGGGCCGCAGGATCCGGCGCCCCCGGTGCTCGCCGCCGTTGAGCAGCGCCTGGCTCAGCAGGGCCAGGTCCGCCGCGGTGGAGAAGACCCCGGCGTGCCCCGCCACGCCGCCGAGCGACCAGGCGTTCTCGTCGTGCACCTCGCCCCAGACCATGCCGCGCCCGGCGTACGGCTGGTATTCGGTCGCGGCGATCCGTGACCGACGCTCGGGCCCCGGGTTGTAGCCGGTGTCGACCATGCCCAGCGGCACGGTGATCCCGTCGGCGACCAGCGCCGCCAACGACCGGCCGGTCACCCGCTCCAGCAGCACCCCCAGCGCGATCAGCCCGAGGTCGGAGTACACGTAGCGGGTGCCGGGCGTCGCGCCGGCCGCGAGCGGCGTGGCGAGCGCGGCGGCGAACCGCTCGGCGGGCGTCGGGTACCTGCTCCACAGCGCCGTGAACGCGGGCAGGCCCGAGGTGTGGGTGAGCAGCATCCGGACGGTGACGGCCTCCTTGCCGCCGGCCGCGAACTCCGGGACGTACCGGGCGACCGGCGCGTCCAGGTCGACGGTCCCCCGCTCCACCTGCTGCATGGTGACGATCGTGGTGAACAGCTTGGACACCGAGGCGAGGTCGAAGATCGTGTCGGTCCGCGTCGGGAGCTGCTGGTCGGCGGGGAGTTCCACCCCGACCAGCCCGGGCGCCGGCCCGACGGCGGAGTACTTCACCGCCGTGCCCACGGCGGCGTGCTGCACCACCACGCCGTCCTTCGCCGCCAGCACCACCGCTCCCGCGTACGCGGGGAATCCGGGATGGTCCGGCGTCGGCTGGAGGTACGCCGCCAGGTCCGCGGGCATGCGATCCACCTGCTCGGGGAGCAGCCCGACGTCGCGGGCGTGGCCGGTCCGCAGCGTGTCGTGCCGGAACCGGATGTCGGCGGGGGTGACGACCGGCGGCTCCGAGCCGACCGGGGGCGCCGCGACCGCCCCGGTGCCTGGCACCGTCGTGACCAGCACGGCCACCGCCAGGCCGAGCGCGACAGGGACGCTCCTGCGTCGCATCGTTCGTCTCCTACCAGGTCAGCCCGTGGCCGTACGGGTAGAGCACCGCTCCCGCAGCCGTGGGGATCGTGACGGGCAGCCGCCCGCCGGGGGACAGTTCGCCGTGCAGCGCGCGGACGAGCGCGTCCATCGCCGCCCGGGTGTACGAGTAGGTCGCCAGGTAGGTGGTCACGCCCGGCAGGTGCGCGATGTCGTAGGGGTCCCGCACCGCCACCACCACGACGGGTCTCCCGGTGCGCAGCAGTGCCGCGACGAGGCGTTGCTGGCTGCCGCGCGGGTCGGTGACGGTGGTGTCCCACGCCTTGTTGACCAGCACGACGGTGAGGTCGTGCCGGGCCGCCTCGGCGGCGGTCGCGTCGATCACCTGGTCGGACGGCAGCGTCGCCGGCCGGGCGGTGGCGCCGGCTCCGCGGGCGGTGAACCCGTCGGCGACCGTCGCGACCGGGGCGAAGCTCGCACTGTTCCACCCGGTGACCAGCACCGAGCGGCCCGTACGGGCCAGCGGCAGCAGCCCGGCGTCGTTGCGGACGGCGGTGAGCGTCGGGTCGGTGACGCGGGCGACGGCGGCGAGGTGCTCGGGCGCCCCGACGGTGCGTACCGCAGTCTCGACGTCGACCAGCGGCGGGCGGGCCAGCCCCTGCCGGTACTTCATGGCCAGGATCCGCCGGACCGACTCGTCGATGCGCCCCTCGGTCAGTTCGCCGGTGGCGACGGCCCGCAGCACCGCGTCCCGCGCCAGGCGGAGATTCGGTGGCATGAGGAGCTGGTCGGCGCCGGCCTTGAGCGCCAGCACGGGCACCCGCTCGTCGCCGTAGCGCTGTCGCACGCCGGCCATGTTCAGCGCGTCGGTGACGATGACGCCCCGGAATCCCAGCTCACCTCGTAGCACGCCGGTGAGGATCGTCGGCGACAGCGTGGCCGGGTCGCCGGAGGGGTCGAGGGCGGGCACCACGATGTGGGCGGTCATGATCGACTCGACGCCGGCCTCGATCGCCCGCCGGAACGGTGGGGCGTCGATCCGGTCCCACTCCTCGCGGCTGTGGTTGATCACCGGCAGGTCGGTGTGGCTGTCGGTGTCCGTGTCGCCGTGGCCCGGGAAGTGCTTCGCCACCGCCGTGACGCCCGCGTCGTGCTGGAATCCGGTCACCTGGGCGGCGGTCAGCGTGCCCACCAGGGCCGGGTCGGCGCCGAAGGACCGTACGCCGATGACCGGGTTGCCGGGATCGACGTTCACGTCGGCGATCGGCGCGTAGGGCTGGCGGATGCCGACGGCGGCCAACTCCCGCCCGGTGACCTCCGCCGCCGTCCGTGCGGCGGCGGGCGACCGGCCGGCGCCCAGGGCCATCGACCCGGGGAACTGGGCGGCGGGGGCGGGCATCCGCAGCACCACGCCCTGCTCCTGGTCGGTGGAGACGAGCAGCGGCACCCGACCCTTCGCGCCGTCGCCGAGGGCGGCCCGCTGGAGCCCGTTGGAGAGCGTCGCGATCTGGCGTGGACTGTCCAGGTTGTGGGACCAGGAGAAGTAGCAGACACCACCGAGGTGGAACTCCTCGACGACCTCGGCGGCCGTCTCGACGCCGAACGCGGCCCGGTTGGCGGCGCGGTCGGCGGGCGTCGGCTCGGTGGCGTCGCCGCCGTAGACGTAGGTGGAGAAGAGTTGGCCGACCTTCTGCGCCAGGCTCATGTGGCGCAGGGTCGAGGTGACCCAGCCGTGCTCGGCAGCGGGTGGGCGCTCGGGCGCGGCGGGCGCGGCGACCGGGGTGAGGACGCTCGCCAGGGCTGCCGCCAGGACTGTCGCGGTGACGGTTCGGGCCTTCATAGACGACCGCCTCTCCATCGGCTGCCTGAAACTTAGCTACGCAGCATCGACGGAGTCAAGAAGGTTAGCTACATGACCGCCGGGGCGTACGGCCGGCAAACCAGCGGGCCCGTGCCGGAACGACCGGCACGGGCCCGCGGCGGATCCGGTGGCTCAGCAGGCGCCGAGGTCCACCCAGACCCCGAACTGGCCGGTGGTGCCCGGCTCCTGGTTCTGCGTCCACCACTGCGCGCGCCAGCGGCGCCCGCCGTGCGACACGACGTCGTTGGTGTTGTAGGTCGACGCGGCCGCCCAGGCCGGGTCCGTGCAGGCCGGGGCCGGCGCGGCGGCCAGCGGCAGGATCGCCCGGCTGGCCCCGAGCGCCACCGTGACCTGGCCCGCCTGCGAGTCCGCGTGCACGAACTCGTAGAGGTTGCCGGTGAGGACCAGGCCGATCTGGCTGCCGGCCGGGAAGACGTAGTCCTTGGGTTCCAGCAGGATGGTGCCGGTGTGCTGCTGGCCCGGCGTCAGCGGCGTCTCGGTGGTGAGCGAGTTGCGGTTCTTGGCGTCGAGCGAACCGCGCGCCACCACCCGGGTGTACGCACCGCCGGTGTAGTGCACCAACAGGGCGGTGAGCGGCGTGCTCGCGGTGGCCGGGGTGAACGTCACCTCGATCCGGGCCGCGCCGGAGAGCCGGCGCGCCGACGTGAGCGTCGGGCCGAGGTACGCCAGCCGGTAACCCTGGGCCGTGCCGGGGCTCGCCAACATCGTCGTCTCCGCCACCGCTGTCGAGCTGGTGAACTGCTGGCTGCCGGACACCGGGGCGGCGGTCAGGCTGCCGGCGCCCCCGTTGCCGGCCGGGCCGAGGTGCAGCGACGTGTCCGTGGTGGCGACCGGGGGCCACACGGCCTCGGTCACCCGGGTGCCGTCCGGCCGTTCGACGGTCGCCTGCGGCTCGTCCATCACGCCGTTGTCGATGCCGTACAGCCAGTGGTCCATCCACCGGCCGACCGGGTCCTTCGACTCGTTGTAGAACGGGTCGACGTGCGCGCCGTCGTGCAGGTAGACCCTGCGCGGCACGTCGTGGGCGGCCAACTGGTCCCAGTACCGGCCCCACTGGGTGGTCTTGACGTTGTCGTCCCGCTGCCCGTGGACGAGGAACACGGAGGCGGTGACCTGGTCCACGTCGTCGCGGTAGTCCCGCGCGACGAAGAACGGGCCGTGGTCCCAGCCGGCCTGCGTCTCACCGTCGCCGACGCCCTGGTACTGCGTCACGCAGTCCAGCTGGGACTCGGCGTTGCCCCACCGGGAGGTGAACCCCTGCATGTACCGGGTGGCCCAGTCCCGATACCCGATGCCCTGCGCCCGCGTGTAGTCGTACCAGCTGGAGATCCCGCCGACCGACACGATGGTCTCGAGCCCGTCGATCCCCGTCTCGGCCAACTGGCTGGCCAGCGTGCCGTCGTAGGACACCCCGTACATGCCCACGCTTCCGGTGCTCCACGAGGCCACCGCCGGGCTGCCGTCGGCGTACGTCGCCGTGGTCCGCCCGTTCAGCCAGTCGACCACCGCGGCCACGCTCCGCACGTCCGAGGCGCCGCCGACCGACAGGCATCCCTCGGAGGTGCCGGTGCCGGCGATCTCGACCTCGAGCACCGCGTATCCCCGCGGCACGAAGTACTCGTCGAGCCAGCCGCTCCAGTGGGTGGCCGGGTCGACGAGCGGGTCCACCACCTGACCGGACCGGGCCGCCGGAGTCTGCACCGTCCAGTAGGGACTGGCCTTGACGATCGAGGCGACCTGGAGGCCGGGGCCCGTCCCCTCCGGCCGGATCACCAGCGCGGTGATCGTGTCGAGCACGCCGTCGGCGTCGCTGTCGATGTCGGACTGGACGTGCACCGTCTCCTGGACGGCCGCCGCCGGCGAGAACACCGGCTGCGTGGCGCCGTCGTCGACGACGATCCCGGGCGGGGCCGGTGCCGCCACCGCCCCGCCGGGCGCGGCCACCACCGCGCCCATCGTTGCGGACACCACCACGGCGAGGGCGCCCGCCCACCACCGCTTTCGCGCGTTCGTAGCCAATTGCCTTCCGTTCCGGTCGTGCGCCACCCACGCACGCGCAGCACCGGTCACCGCCCCCGCGTGGGCAACACTCCTGTGTGGAGGATGCGCATCCCGGAGAACAGTGACAGAAATCCGGGGTGGGAGATACCCGTTGTGACCAATGTCAATTTCGTGGCCAGCTCGTCACGGAGGGTGATAGACGGGGCGGCGGGCTAGGCGTTGGCGGGGTCCTCGCCGGCGGCGGGCAGGTAGCAGTCGCTCGCGAGGATCACGGCGACCCGGTCCCGGGACGCGTTCGTGGTGAGGCTGATCGTGATCCCGGTTCCGGGGTCACGCATGGAGACGGCGCCCCGGGTGCCGTCGGCGAACACGCGGTCCTCGGTGATCTCGTAGCCGTGCTGGCGCCACATCTCCCGGATCCGTCGCAGCGTGGTGATCTGCTCGTCCGGGGCCACCGGCAGCCCGGCGAAACCACTCAACGTCCACCGTCCGTCGTCGGCGATCTCGCCGCGCCGGCCCTGGCAGGGTGAGGTGTTGGTCCGCCAGTTCTCCAGGGGGACGCCGGCGGTGCTCGCCACCGCCTGCGCGCGAGCCTCGGCCAGGGTGTTCACCTCGGCGGTCGCCTTGGTCTGCAACGGGTCGTCCTTTCCGGGCGAGGGGCCGGGCTCACCGCCGGTGCAGGCGGAGGCGGGCAGGAACACGGCCGCGAGCGCGACGGCGTACCGCCTTGCGGCGCGACGGCGAAGGGTCACGGCGCCTTTCCGTGGTCGAGGGCGGCGGCCTCGTAGTCACCGACGATGACCGCCGCCTGGGAGCGCAGCATCTGGCTGTTCTGCGCCCAGTATCCGCTGTGACCGGAGGTGTCGACGTGCAGGACGTTGCCGCCGAACTCCGGGTCGTGCGGGGCTGGCCCGTGGATGCCGACGACGCCGTCGACCAGCCAGTCGCCGACGACGGGCACGTCGCCGAGCCAGCCGATCGTGTCCTCCGGTCGCGCGACCACGGTGTCGTCGGCCGCGGCGCCGGCCCACACGTGTCGCGGGTCGATGTTGAACTCGCTGGCGCTCTCGACGCGCATGCCGGGGCTGCCGACGGCGATCATGTCGTCCACGGCGAGACCGTCGCCGGTGCTGGCCGCCTCGCCGAGGACCGTCGATCCGTAGCTGTGGCCGACGGCGGTGACGTGGGATGGGCTGTCGTCGTGGGCGACCCGGAGGCCGTCCACGAAGCCGTCGAGGGCACGCGCGCCCGCCTCGGATTTGGCACCGAACACCGCGCTGACGATGTCGAGGTCGAACGACGGCGTGTCGTAGCCGAGCCAGGCCACGACGGAGACGTCGGTGCCGGCGGGAGCCAGCTCGGTCGAGGCCTCCCGCAGGTCGTCGGCCCGCCCGATCAGGCCACGGATGCCGTCGAGTTCCGTACCGACGCCGGGGACGAGGACCGCCGTGTGGTCGGCGGTGTCCGGGTTGCCGATGGCGACGGCCGCTTTCCCGTCCCCCGCGGGATCGAACGAGAGCAGGTACAGGCGCTCGTGCGGCGCCGCGTCCCGGGCGTCTTCCAGCTTTTCGAGCAGGGCGAGCGCGTTGGTGTACTGCCGGTCGGGGTCGTCGACGTGCTCCCCGACGAAGGTGCGCAACGCCAGTTGGTTCGCCGCGTCCCGGTCGGTGGCGGGCAGCCCGTCGAGGGCGCCGATCCGTTCCGGGTAGGCGGCCAGGTAGACCTGTCGCTCGTCGTCGGACAGGCCGTCCCACCACGCCCGGGCGTCCGCGGGGTCGCTGCCCGGGGCAGGGATGTCGTCCTCGCCCAGACCGAGGGCCCCGGCGGCGGCGAGCGCCCCGTCGTACTCCCGCGCGAACTGCCCCGGCGGCCCCGCCTTCAACTGGCTCAGCGCACGGGCGATCCGGCCGTCGGCCTCGGTGGCCTCGGTGACGATCCGGGCGATCAGGTCGTTGTAGGCGGCGACGTCCCGCGCCTGCCTGCGGCGGGCCGGTTCGGCATCCGGGTCGGGCCGCTGTCCCGGGATCATCGCCGGCGCGGACACCCGACCGGTGTCGTCGACGGTCAGGCCGAGGGACCGGGCGGCCCCGACGGCCGACTCCAGTCGCTGTTGCAGGTCACCGAAGTCCTCCGCGGCTTCCCGCAACACGCTGGCGGCGGTGCGGGTCTGCAGGCTCGCGACCCCGAACTCGTCGTCGAGCGTGTCGAGCCGCCCCAGGGCCGCACTGGCCGCCGACCCCTGCCAGCCCGATGTCCGGAGCGGACCGGTCAGGTCGGTGCCGCACCGCTCCTCCAGCTTCGTGCAGGCCCGCGACAGGTCCGTCCAGGCCTGCGCCGCCTCCCGCAGCGGGGCGAGGTGCGCCTCGCGCAGGTCCGCGTAGGTCACCACCGAAGGATCACCGCTCGCGGATGTCGAACCGGGCGGCGTTGGCCTCGTCGGTGTAGCGATAGTCCATCGCGCAGCCGCGCAGCGCCTCGCCGACGGTGGTCAGGTGGCCGTCGAGCTTGGTCAGGTCGTCCGACCACGACCAGCGGAGCTGCTCCAACGCCGTCCGGGTCTGCCATCCGGGCAGGCCGGCGACCGCGGCCCGCGTCTCGTCTCCGATGCCGGACGCGCTGCGCCGCAGGTCGTCGCCCAGGTCGTCGCACACGTACGACGCCTTCTCCAGCAGTTCCGGCTCGACGCGGAGCTCAATCACTGACTCGCCTCCCCGAGATCGATGCGAGCCTACATAACCACACCGCGTGTCCTCGCACCTCGCGACCTGATCACGGCGCCGAGGCGGACGCCGTCCCCGCATGCGTGCCCGACACCGGAGGCGGACGGAGCGACGAACGAGCCGCCGCCTCGTGGATGGACAGGCGACGGCCACCGCGTGTCCGGGAGGAACGCGGCGGCCGGTCATGAACGCCTGCCGGCTAGCTCACCTGCTTGGTCAGGACCGGGCATCCCGCGACGGATCGATCAGCACCTTGGTGTGCTCGCTGCGGCCCGAATCCAGTTCCTCCAGGATGTCCCCGAGCGACGACAGGCCGAACGTGCCGGTGTGCAGCGACGCGACATCGAGCCGGCCCGCGGCTATCGCCTGCATGGCGGCGACGAAGTCCTCGTGGTGGTAGGCCAGCGACCCGATCACGGTCAGCTCGCGGCTCTGCCAGTCGCCGTAGCTGACGGTCGAGTTCTCCAGCGGATAGCCCAGCAACGCGAGCGTCCCGCCTCGGCGTACCAGCTCCGCCGACGGTTGGAACAGCGATGGTACGCCGGTGCACTCGTAGACCAGGTCGGCGCCCAGGCCCCGCGTGAGCTCGTCCAACGCGGCCCGGAGGTCGGCGGGCTCGACCACGTGGGCGAAGCCCAGCTTGGCGGCCAGCGCACGGCGAGCCGGCGAGGGCTCGGAGACGATCATCGGTCCGGCCCCGGCGTTGCGGGCGTTCTGCGCGGTGAGCAGCCCGATCGGGCCGGCGCCCTGCACCACCGTCGTGGCGCCGAGCTCCGCTGCCACCCGCCGCACGGCGTGGAAGGTGACCGTGGCGGGCTCCACGAGCGCCGCCTCCACGTTCGAGATGCTGTCCGGAACGGGGAGCACCCGACGTGCCGCCACCTGCACCCGGGTGGCGAAGCCGCCGTACGCGGGTGCGTCGGCGTCGACCCCGTTGGCCTCCGCGAACACCGTGTCGCAGTTGCGGGTGTGCCCGGCGACGCACTGGGGACAACGGCCGCACGCCGGCCCCACGCCACCCACCACCCGCTGACCGACCCGCAACCCGGTCACGCCGTCGCCCACCGCCGAGATCGAGCCGGTCCACTCGTGCCCGAAGACCGCCGGCGGCAGCATGTGCCCGTCGGTGTAACCGTGCACGTCCGTGCCGCAGATCCCCGTGTAGGTGATGTCGACCGTCACCCGGCCGGGCCCTGGTGCGGCCACGGAGATCCCGTTCTCGCGCAGCTCGCGGGGCCCGGCGACGGCAAGGTAACGATCGGCGGACATCCGGGTCCTTCCCCTCGGCGACGCCCCGGTCTTCCCGTCACCCGCGTCACGAAACGCCGACGGGTAAATCAGCCGACCGCCCCCCTGCCCGGACCGCACCACCTGATGTAAGGAAGGGCCCCTTCCTATCGCCCAGGCGATAGGAAGGGGCCCTTCCTTACATTCCGAAGGACGTGGGTGGGGTCGGCTCAGAGCGTCAGGTTTCGCGGTACGGCCTGGTCGGGATCCTGTCCGCCGGTGAGGCCGTACGCCCGGTCGATCTGCTGGACCACCCGGTTGCCGGCGGTGTCCCACGCCTCGGTCCGGATGGTGACCGCGCCGGTGGTGCGGTCGAGCCGCGGGTGCCTGACCTGCGCCGAGAACGAGCCGTCGTGCTGACGGCGCAGCCGGGCGTCGGCCCAGTGCCTGCCGTCGTCGTAGGAGACCCGCACCGTCACTCCGGCCACCGGTGCGGGGTCGGCCTGCCCCGGCTGCCAGGGCCGGACGGTGAAGGCGAACGGGCGTCCCGCCTCGGCGGTGTCGTCGAGCGCGAGATCCAGACCGTAGGTGAGCTGGATGAGGGGCTGCCACCCGCACGGGCCGGCGACGCCGAGGACCTTCGTGACGCACGTGTACGGGTTCGTCACGGTGTCCGCCCCGACGTGACCGGAGCGGAACGTCCAGTCGGTGCTGACCCGCTTGCCGAACCGGTGCCCGCTGAACCCGTTCTGGAAGACGGTACGCAGGGCGTAGGTCGCCGGCTCGGCGTCGAGGGCGAAGGTCGGCACCGCCCCGGGCTTGCCGGGCACCTGCACCCCGTCCCTGGTCAACGAGTAGCTCACGGTCGACCTGGCCGGGCTGGCCGACTGCGTACGGTCGTGGCTGGGCGCAGTGTCCGGGTAGACGTAGAGGGTGTCGCCCTGGCGGCAGACCGGGCACATGCTGACCCACTGGTCCGGGTCCCAGCCGGGCCCCGGCGTCACGAGGCTGGGGATCACCGGTCCCTGGTGCAGCGCCTCGCGATCCCGGCCGGGGGTGCTGAAGCCCCCCTGCGACCGGACGATGTGGGCCGGCTTCGCCGGGTCGCTCTGGTTGACCAGGCGGTGGCTGCGGGCCCACCTCACCTGCGGCCCGGTCACGGTGTAGTACTCGGTCCGGCTGACCGGCGCGTCGAACCAGTGTGTGTTGTTGGCGCTGAAGGTGTCCCCGGGCGCGTACGTGTGGTTGGCCTTCCACGCGTTCGGCTGCCCCGGGACCGCCGGTGTCTGACTGTGGTAGCCGGTCTGCCGCGCGACCAGGTCGCCGTGCCGGGGGGCGTGGGCGAACGTGGTGGGGATCCGGTCGTACGTGTAGTAGCGCAGGTTGTACTCGTACGGACTGTCGAGCTGGCTGCGGATGTCGACGTACGGGCGGTCGGCGCCGGCGAGCACCCTGGCCAGCTCGGTCCACTGCGTCCGGTCCAGCCACAGCACCGGGATCTTCACGGCTGCCTGGTCCAGGAACGGCGTGGTGCCGAACCCGGCTACGGTCTCGCCGACCACGTGGTTGAGCACGCCCGCCGCGCCCGCCTCGGTGGCCAGGTCGACCTCCTCCTGGATCCCGTGGAAGGGTTCGCTGTCCACGACGACGAGCCTGCCGCGTACGTCCTTGCCCGCCCGCAGGTCCGCCTCGGTGGCCAGCCGCAGGCGCCGGTCGGTGTCGAACTTCGGGACCGAGTCGTTGTCGGTGAGGTAGACCGGCCGCACCTGTGCCCGGCCGTTGCCGCGCACCGTGGCGACCGCCTCCGGGGCCGCCCGCACCTGCTCGAAGAAGTGCCGGTACGAGCCGTGCACGGGCCGCTTCGCCGACGGCGTGACGTAGAACCGGTAGCCGTAGGGCACCGTCACGACCTGGATGCTGGTGTAGGTCCCGCCACTCGCCGTCGTGCGGCTGTAGCCCTGCGAGATCTGCACGCTCTCCGAGGGCAGCGGCGTACGCACCGCCTGGATCGGCTGAACGGCGGTGGCCAGGTTCCACTCGAAGGTGGCGTCCCCGCTGACGGTGGACTCCGGATCCTGGATCATCGCGTTCGCGATGAAGGAGTCCCGCTCGGACCAGGTGGCCGAGCAGCCGATGTTGTAGGTGCCGTCCGGCACGTGGCCGCTGCCCTCGGCGACGTTCGGGCCGAACACGTCACGGGTCAGCAGGACCACGTGGGTCTCCGGTCCGGCGGTGTCGTCCACCCGCCGGAAGGTGCACGCCACCCCGCCCTGGGCCAGCGGTTCGCCGGGCCGGCCGACGATCCGCATGTCGACCCTGCGCTGCGGCGGTTGCCGGAGCAGGCCCACCGGGGTGGTCAGCCGGATACCGGTGGCCTCGTCGACGGCGACGACCGAGCCGGTGTACTGACCACGCTCGACGCTGGTCACGTCGACGGTGACGGTCGCCGTGGCGCTGCCCCCGGCCGGCACCGTGACGCTCGCGTCGGCGGTCAGCGTGCCGGCGGGCACCGACTCGCCGGCCACGCCCCGCAGGGTCGGTGTCAGGGTCAGCGTGACCGGCTGGTCGCCGGAGTTGGCGTAGCCGATCTGCTTGGTCAGCCGCGGCGTGTCGGTCGGTGAGACGGTGCCGAAGTCGACGTTCGGGGTCGTGCCGGCGACCTTCTGGGTGAGGGCGCGGGCCAGGTCGAGCCGGCCGGCGCCGACCTCGTACGCGGTGAACCCGATGTCCTTCGCGGTGCTCATCAACGTCGACTTGATCTGACCGGGGGTCCAGTCCGGGTGCCGCTGGGCGAGGATAGCGGCGGCGCCGGCGACGTGCGGGGTCGCCATCGAGGTGCCGGAGGCCGAGGTGTGGTGCTGGTCCACCGGGCTGCCCATGGACGTGCCGGCCGCACGGGCGGCGACGATGTCCACACCGGGGGCCGCGATGTCGGGCTTGAGCGCCCCGTCGCCGCGACGTGGGCCGCGACTGGAGCGGCTGTCCAACTGGTCGCTCTTGGAGGTCATCGCCACGGTGAGCGCCGCGTCCGCCACGCCCGGCGCGCCGACCGTGCTCTGGCCCGGTCCGCTGTTGCCGGCGGCGATCACGAACAACGCCCCGGTGCTGGCGCTCAGCGAGTCGACGGCGAGGCTCGCCGCGTCGGTGCCGTCGGTGGCCGGGCTGCTCAGGCTCATGCTGATCACCCGGGCGCCGCTGTTCGCGGCCCACTCCATCCCGTCGATGACCAGGGACATGTCACCGCTGCCGTCGTCGCCGAGCACCTTGCCGACGATCAGGTCGGCGCCCGGCGCGACGCCCTTGCGCCGCCCGGCGGAGGCGGCGCCGCTGCCGGCGATCGTGGCCGCGACGTGGGTGCCGTGCCCGTGCCCGTCGGCGACCGTGTCGACACCGGGGATGAAGCTACGCGAGTCGACCACCCTGCCAGCCAGGTCGGGATGGTTGGCGTCGATACCGGTGTCCAGCACGGCGACGGTCACCCCGCTGCCGTCGTAGCCGGCCGCCCACGCCGACGGCGCACCGATCAGCGACACGCTCTCGTCGAGGTTGACCCGCACCTTGCGGTCCAGCCACACCTTCCGTACGCCGTTGGCGAGGGTGGTCGCGCCCGCCGTGGCCCGTGCCCCGCCGCTGCGGGCGGCCCCGGCGGTGAGGGCCGCCCAGAACGCCGGGGCCTGGCTCTTCGTCACCGTCAGGCCCTCGCCGGAGAGGCTCTCCAACGTGCTGCGCCGGGCCGTGCCGGCCAGCTTGGGGGCGGCGGCTCTCGCCTTGGCGCCGGGCTGGTAGCTGACGATCACCGGCAGCGTCCGCTGTTCGTCGTCGCCGTATCCGTGGTGCGCCAGGTACTGCACGTCGAACAGCTCACGGTCGAGTACGCCCCCGGCGACCAGCGACCGGGCGGAGGTGGGCACCGCGTACACGCCGGTCGGGTCCGTGTGGGTCTCGATCGTCGCCGCCTCTCCGGGGGGCGTGCTGAGCACGGTCACGGCGGTCTGGCCGGCCAGGCTCTCCGTGTACTCGACGACGTGGCCGGTGATCAGCGTCAGGGTGGCGCTGACCGTGGCCCGTCCGCCGGCGGTGTCCAGGCTCGTCGCGCTGGTCGTGGGGGTGCCGCCGGTGTCGGGTGTGCCGACGGCTGCCGACGGGACGGCCAGAGTGGACAACGCGGTGGCGAGGGCCAGGCCGTGAACGGCCCAGCGGGGTCTGAGGTGCCGGTCGGCCCGGCGGGGTCTGGTCACTCGTACTCCTCTGGTCTGGCGGAAGTCCGCTCGCCGGGCTCCCGGCGCGACGGCGCCGGCCCGCCTACGGCTAGAGCGGCTCGTACTCGTCGTCCGGGCCGGTCGGACCCTCACCACCCGGGTCCGCCCGACCCGGAACGGGCCGGGCCGGTGGGGCGGCGGGGCGGAGGGCTGGCCGGACCGGTGCCGGGGCACCGCCGTCCACGCCCTCGTCGGTCCGGCTGTGCTGCTCCCGCCTCGCTCTGGCGACTGCATCCGACATGCACCGAGTCTGTGCCGTCCGGCGCGAGGGTTCGATTGGTCAGACGATGGATTAATTCCGCCGGCCCACGTCGGGCGTTTACTCGTCGCCTCCGGACGACGGCCGCGGATCCGAGGTGAGGCCCAACTCGACGGCCCTGAGCGCGAGCGCGGTCCGTGAGCTGACCCGCAGCTTGCGCATGGCCGAGTGCAGGTGACTGGCGACCGTCTGCCGGGACACCACGAGCGCCTCGGCGATCTGCCGGTTGGTCCGGCCGCCGAGCAGGAGCGTGACGACCTCCTGTTCGCGGGGCGAGAGCTGGTCGCCGTAGCCGGGCCGCCCCGGACGGCGTGGTTGCCCTTGCTGCACGCCTTCCCCGTGCGGCGTGCCGCCGACCAGGTCGGCCCCGGGCGGCTGCCGGACGTCCACCCCGTGCCCGCGCAGGGCGTCGCGCACCAGGCCGGCCCGGTGCCGGGCGCCGAGGCGGGTCAGCTCATCGAACACGCTGGACAGGAGCGGCAGGCCGGACTCCGGCTGCCCCGCCGCGATCAGGCAGCGGGCCCGCCGTTCGCGGGCCAGCAGGGCGTCGTACGGACGGGGCAGCGCGGCCCAGGCCTCGGCGGCGCGGGCGAAGAGGGCGGCGGCGCGGGTGGCATCGCCGGTCGCCTCGGCGAGCAACGCGTGACACGACGCGAGGGCGGCCCGCGGCCCCGGGGCGTCCCGGTCGCCGCACGCGCGCCCGAACTCGTCGACCAGCGCGCTGGCGTCGGCGGACCGCCCGGCGGCGAGCAGCGCGACGACCCGTACCGGCACGACCTCGGTGCTCCACACCCAGATCCCCTTGCGCACGGTGATCTCGATCGGGTCGTCGGTGATGGCCAGCGCCTCGGTCACGCGTCCGGCCGCCAGCCACAGCTCGGCAAGCGCGGCGGCGGACTCGACGAGACCATCCGCGGCGTTGCGCCGTCGTGCCTGTGCGTGGGTCGCCAGCAGGTGGGCCTCGGCCTGTTCGTGATCGCCGGCGGCGGCCCGCAGGAGGCCGGCGACCAGGGCAGCCTCACCCCGCACGTCCGGCATCTGGGAGTCGTCCTCGACGAACGCCAGGGTCCGGTCGAGGAGCCCGGCCCAGTCGCCGGTGAGCCAGTCCAGGCGGGCCACCATCACGAGCAGCGACTCCAGGTGGCGCGGGACCTGGTGCCGGCCGACCAGTTCGTTGGCCTTCGCGAGCCGGACGCGCGCCTGCGGGTACCGGCCCCACAGCATCGCCAGGTGGGCCAGGTTCTTCTGGATTCGGCCGAGGGTGCTGGCACCCCTCGGGCTGGCCGCGTCCTCCGGGAGGCGCTGGGCTGCCGCCCAGGCCGTCTCCTCACCGAGCAGGAGCAGTCCGAGGATCCGGTCCCCGACGAGCGCCAGGCGTTCCTCCGGCGCGACCGAGGGCGGCGGCTCGGCCACCTGACGCAGCCACCGCAGATGCTCCCCGGCGGGCCGTACCGTGCCCAGCGGCAGGCCGAGCGTGATCCGGGCCCGGGCCGCCTCCACCGACTCGGGGGGCAGGTCGGCCATCGCCGCCTCCATGTGCTGCCGCCCCGCGTCGAACGCGCTGGTCATGAGGAACATCCGGGCGGTCTGGAAGCGGATCGCCCCCCGCTGAGCGCGCGGCGGCAGGGTGCCGTGCAGCGCCGACTCCAGCACCCGCACCAGGTCCAGATAGTGCCGCGGCCGACGCAGTGACGTGTGGCGCACCTTCCCGACGAGCCGTACCAGCACGTCCACGGGCAGGTCGACGGAGGTGATCAGGCGGTGGAGCAGGGCACCCGCTGCGGTCTCGTCGCCGGATTCCTGGCACAGGTCGACGGCCAGCTCGGTGTAGCGGCACCACTCGGGGGTCTGCCCCGACTCGCGGAAGTGCCGGACGAGCTGGGTCGCCGGCGGTGGGTTGACCTCGGCGAGCGACCTGCCGGCGAGCAGGTGCCCGTGCCGACGCTCCGGTGCGGGGATCGCCTCGTAGACCACCTGGCAGAACAGGCCGTGGCGGAAGGACAGCAGCCCACGGGCGTCCTCGCGCAGCAGACCGGACTCGAGCGCGGCGGAGAGCCCGGCCGTGAAGCGTGCGCCCGGCAGCCCGGCCACCGTCGCCACCGTCGCGGAAGCGGCCGGATCGGCGAGCACGGCCGCAGCCCGCAACACCGACCGGGTGTCGTCGTCGAGCCGGGCGACGCGTTCCAGGACCGCGTCCCGGATCGTGGGCGGCGCGTCGATGCGGTCCAGCCGGCGACGTACCCAGCCGCCTTCCTTCCGCGTCAGGTCCGCCCGGTCGTGCATGAGTCGCACGGACTCCTCGATCGCCAGGGGAAGCCCGTCGGTGCGCTGGTGCAGGAATGCCGCGAACTCCGCCGAGACCTGCTCACCGGCGAGCATCGAGGAGACGAACGCGGATGTGGCGTCGACGTCCAGCGGGCTGAGCGCCAGCCGGAGCTGACGGGCGGGTGGGATCCGGGAGGAGAGCCGCCGTAGCAGGGAATACGCCGGCACCTCCCCTGGCCGGTATGTCACCACCACGCTCACCGGCTGGGGCTGCCGGGAGACCAGGAACAGCAGCAGCTCCAGGGTGGCCTCGTCCGCCCAGTGCACGTCCTCAAGGGTCAGCACGGTCACAGCGAGGCGGTCGATCAGCTCGACGAAGGCGCGGAACAACCGGTGCCGCGCCGCCGTCGGGTCAGGCAACGGTTCCGGTGCCGGCGGCAGTTCGTCGGTCCACTCCGGGAAGATCGCTCGCAGCGCTCCCGCCAGGCCGCTCAGCCCCAGCCCGGATATCCGGTCGGTGGCCCCACGAACCGCGTCCACCACCGGGCCGAGGGTGTGCGGGTCGTGCAGCGGCGGGCAGGTCCCGACCAGGCCGTGGTGCTGTCGGCCGAGCGGCGTGGCGAAGAACTCCCGCAGGAGCCGGCTCTTGCCGACTCCTGCCTCGCCCTCCACCAGAACCACCGTCGGCCGGGCCGCGAGCGCCTCACCGAGCGCGGCGAGCTCCCGGGCCCGCCCGACGAATCCCGGCGCGGACAGCGCGGGTAGGCGACCGGGGTCGGCGCTGGCTTCCCTGGCCAATGGCCTGCCCCCTCCAGTTGATCACGGTCTGGAGGATTCTCGCCCGGCGACCCACCGCCCCGCCAGGGGTGGGGGCCTGCGCCCGGCCCGCCGGTCGGGCGCTGCTGGGGCCGGACGTCACGGAAGGTCCACCGCGGCGCCTGCGGGCACCGCCGTGAACCTTCCGTGCTCGGCGTACGTCAGCCGCAGTGGATCGGGCCCCACCGCTCCTCGGCGAGGTTGCGGTACACCACGTACACCATGATGCACCGGCCGGCCGTGCCGGTGATCTGCACCGGCCCGGCGTAGTACTGGTAGGTCCCCGGATCGCGGTCGAAGACGAGAGGTTCGCAGGGGTATCCCGGGTTGTTGGTGGCGCACCTGCCGATAAAGACCTCCATGTGCTCGGCCTTGTCGCGGTTGAGGTTCTTCTGCGCCCAGGCGCAGTTGGTTCCGCCGTTGGCGCTCGAGTAGGAGACGAACACGGAGATCGCCCCGCCGTAGGCGTCACGGTGCGGCGACAACTCGGTGCCAGCGCAGGACGCCCGGGGGCTCAGCTTGGTGTGTGCGGACGCGGGTGCCGCGGTCACGACGAGCCCCGCCGCCACCAGCACCATCGCCGCGAACGCCCCGAGCAGGGCGCGGGTCCGGGACCGGGTCGTCGAGAGGGCCAGGAAGGATCTGTCCATGATCGACAGTATCTGCCTCCGGCTCCGCCCACCGCCACCCGATTCGGCCGGGGGCGCCGCCGTCACGATCAGTGACCACCAATCCGGCAAGGAACGGCGTGGCCGCACCGGCGCTCCACCGTCGGCCGGGCAGCTTGGTAGGTTACCGCCGCCACGTCTCCCGTGGCCCGTCCTGCGCACCCGCCCCGAGGAGTCAGAGCGTGCCGACCGGCCTCACCGACTCGGACGTCCCGGGGCACGTGTCCCGGCCCGCACCGGCATGGTCCGCGTGGCGGGTCGTGGTCGGCTTCGGCGTGGTCAGCCTGGCCGCGGACATGGTGTACGAGGGCGCCCGGTCGGTCACCGGGCCGCTGCTGGGCGCCTTGGGCGCCTCGGCGCTGGTCGTCGGCCTGGTCGCCGGCGCCGGAGAGGGCATGTCGCTGCTGCTGCGCCTGGCCTTCGGGCCCCTCGCGGACCGGACCGGGCGCTACTGGTCCCTGACGCTGGCCGGGTACGCGCTGACGGCCGTCTGCGTCCCCCTGCTGGCCCTCGCCCCGCTGCTCGGCGGCGCCGGCCTGGCCGTGGCGTGCGCGTTGATCCTCATCGAGCGGGCCGGCAAGGCGGTCCGCAGCCCGGCCAAGTCCACCCTGCTGGCCCAGGCCGCCGGGGCGGTCGGACGTGGCCGCGGATTCGCGGTGCACAAGGCCCTGGACCAGCTCGGCGCCTTCACCGGGCCCCTGCTGGTCGCGGCCCTCATCGCGGCCACCGGTGTGCTGTGGCCGGCGTTGGCCGTCCTCGCCGTTCCCGGGGGCCTGGCCATCGGCCTGCTGCTGTGGATCCGGCGGCGCGTGCCCGATCCGGCCGTCTACGACACGGACCGGACGGTGCCCGACGCCGCCACCGGCCGTGCCGCCGCGACGCCGACGGTCGACTCCGGCCCTCCGAAGCCGGCCGCCCGCGGCGGTTGGCTGGGCGCCGGCCTGCCCGGCCGCTTCTTCCTGTTCGCCGCGGCGGCCGGGGCCGCCACCGCCGGGTTGGTGAGCTTCGGGATCATCTCCTTCCACGCCAGCCGCACCGGCGTCGTCTCCGCCGCGGGCGTCCCGGTGCTGTACGCGGGCGCGATGGCCGCCGCGGCCCTCGCCGCCCTCGCCAGCGGCTACCTGTACGACAGGTGGAACGCCCGGGTGCTGTTCGCCCTGCCGCTGCTGGCAGCCGCCGTCCCGGCCCTGGCCCTGGCCGACACGATCGGCCCCGTGGTGACCGGGGCCCTGCTGTGGGGGGCCGCCGTCGGGGTGCAGGACTCCACCGTCAAGGCGCTCGTGGCGGATCTCGTTCCCGCCGCCCGCCGGGCCACGGCCTACGGGGTCTTCGCCGCGGTGCAGGGGCTCGCTGCGCTGGCCGGCGGGGCCGTGGTCGGCATCCTGTACTCCCGTTCCGTACCGGCCCTGATCGTCGCCCTGGCCGCCACCCAGCTCCTCGCCCTGGGCCTGCTCGCCGCCACCCTCCCCCGGCGCGCGACGGCCGGCACCCGGTAAGCGCCGCGGAGGCCCGCCCGGGCGCCGCGCGCTGACGTCGGGCGCCGGCCTCGGCACGGTGACGCCTGACGGCGGCACTCAGGCTCGCCCTCCCGCGACGGCCGGCGACCGCTGGCGCGACCTGCGCACCAGGACGAAGAGCCCGGCCAGTACGCCCACGCCCACTGCCGCCGAGCCGGTCAGCAGCATCGGCATGTCGGCGAGTTCGAAGGTCGACGGCGGCTGGCCGGGGTCGGGGAAGGTGATGGTGGTGGCGGCCGTGCGGCTCACCAGGCCACTGGTCAGGGTCAGCTCGGCCTTCCACGGCCCGTTGTCCAGGCGCCGGTTGATGGCGATGGCGACCGTGCCCGTCTGCCCGGCGGCGAGTGTCGTGCCGTCGACGACGGGGTACGGGCCCGCCCTGATCTCGCCCGCCTCGTCGTTCAGCCAGAGGTTGCCGCTGAGGTCGACGGCCCGGCCGCCGGTGTTGGCGACGGTGACGGTCAGCGACGGCTGGCCGTCGGGCGCACGCGCGGCGACGAAGTCCTTGATCTGGAAGTCGGTGGGGGGCTCGCCGCCGGGACCGACGTCCAGGTAGACGCGGATGCCGACCCGGTTGATCTTGGCCACGGCGTTCGGCTTCGGATCCGAGGCGGTGGAGGCCCAGATGACGGCGTACCGCTCGCCGGCCGACGCCTTCTTCGGCACCCGGATGGTGACCGTGGCCGGTTTCCGCTCGCCGGGTCGGAGGTCGAGCTTGGGACTGCTGAGCGTCGTCCACGAGGACAACTCGTTGGCGGTGCGCCCCTCGGCGAACCGGAACTCCTCCTTCTCGACGCTCGCGGCGGCGGCGTAGAGCTCGATCTTCTTGCGCTTCGCCGTACGGTTGGAGATCTCGACCCTGCGCGTGATGACGGAGCCCGGCGCGAGGTGGTCGATGATGTAGCGGCGGGCTCGCGGGTCCTCCTGCCGGTCCACCGGCAGCTCCATCAGCTTGATGCCGATGGTGCCGGGAGCCTCCGACGGCTCGGCGGCCGCGACGGACCCGGTCAGGGCGCTGGCACCGATGACGAGCAGTGCCAGCGCCCCGGCCCGGCTAGGCCACCGAATGAGTCACCGTCCCGGTGTAGGTACCGACCACCGCCGACGCGGGGATGTTCACCCTGAGGTTCGGCGACCAGGCGACGCTGTTGACGCCGGTCCCGCCGACGTGCCGGAAGGCCACCAGCGGGGTCACCGTGTCCAGGGGCTGGGCGTCGTTGGCGGTCGGCTGGCCGGGGATGAACGTGCCGGTGCCCTGCTGCTCGGCGCCCTGGCCCGACCAGTAGTCGATGTCACTGGCCAGGATGCGCTCGGTGGGAGTGCCGCCGCCGGTCTCGAAGTGGGTGGAGGTGACCGACGCGGTCCAGGAGGCGTCGGCGGAGCCCCGCCGGTCCGTGACGCGTACCGTGCCGATCGACCCGGCGAGCGTCGTGCCGGGCAGCGCGCTGCCGAGGAAGGCGGCCTCCGGGGCTTCGATGTCGAGCCCGGCACCGACCACGTTCAGGGTGACCACGGTGGTGTCGGTCGGTGCCGCCACGGCCGGCGACGCGAAGAGGGCCAGGCTCGCGCACGCGGCCACCGCCCCCACCGCGATACGGGTAAGACGCATGGTGTTCTCACTCTCTCGGTCATGAGCGACGCCGAGGGCGGCTGCCGCTGATCGCTAGTGCCCATACCCTATTTGCCACATGAGACCGATGTGTCGCCTTCGACACATTATATCCCGTTTGTGACGTTTTGACGTTCGGCTCGTTGGTGGAGAGAACGCGTCACCCGGACGCGTAGGCGGAAGGATCTGATCACCCGATGAGGCGCAGGCGGTTTCTGTTCCAGGGCGTCGCGCTGCTGATGGCGGTCGCGGCCGGGCTGGTCGTTCCGGCACGGCCCGCCGAGGCCGCCCTGGTGCGGCCGTTCGCGCCGCGGTTCCAGGCCTCGGAACGGGGCGACGTGATCTTCGCGGGGAACACCCTCGTCACCTGCCTCGCGGTGGCGGTGGTGGGCAGCCCGACCTGCGCGGCGGCGCAGGCGGGGGCCGTGGTGAACAACAACAACTACACCTCCCAGTACGTCGACGTGGACACCACGGTCTCGACCGTGAACTCGAGCCGGGCCACGCTGACCGTCCCCACCGGCGCGACGGTGCTGTGGGCCGGCCTCTACTGGACCGGGAGCGCCACCGCCACCAACCCCTTCCGGCAGCGGATCCAGCTGGCTGCGCCCGGCGGCGCGTACACCGAGGTGCAGGGGCAGGTCAGCACCGGTGCCATCGCCACCACCGGCGGCGTGCCCTACTCCGCCTTCGCGGAGGTGACCGCGCTCGTGCGGGCCAGCGGCAGCTACACCGTCGGGGGCCTCACCACGACGATGGGCACGAACGCGCGGGGCGGGTGGGCCATCGTCGCCGCCATCCGCGACACCACGCAACCCTTGCGCAACCTGGCCATCTTCGACGGCTACGCCGAGCTCGCCGGAAGCACCGCCGACAACCGGGTCAGCACCACCATCTCCGGGTTCCGGACCCCGAGCACCGGCACCGTGAACGCGCGGATCGGCGCGGTCGCCGCCGAGGGAGACCTCGCCTCCACCGGTGACGCCGTCTCCTTCAACGGTGTCGCGCTGACCGACAGCCTCAACCCCGCCACCAACTTCTTCAACAGCTCGATCACCAGGCTCGGCAGCCGGGTCAGCGGCAAGAGCCCCGACCACGTCAACCAGTTGGGCTTCGACGTCGACTACCTGGCCGCGCCCGCCGGCTCCATCGGCAACAGCCAGACCAGCGCGACCGTCGCCTTCACCACCGGCGGCGAGTCGTACGAGGCCATCGCCCTGTTCACCGTGATCGACATCTTCGAGCCGGACATCACCGCCACCAACACCGTCGCCCGCGTCGGCGGCGGCAGCACGGTCAACCCGGGCGACACGCTCGAATACACCATCACCGTCAACTCGACCGGAAGCGAGAACGCCACCGGCGTGCAGGTGAGCAGCCCTCTGCCGAACGGAGCGACCTACCAACCCGGCACGCTCTCCATCAACGGCGTCGCCCGCACCGACGCCGCCGGCGACGACCCCGCACGCCTCGACAGCGCCAACAACCGGCTGCACTTCAACCTCGGCACCGGCGCCACCGCCACCGCGGGGGGCGTCCTGGCCCCGGGCACGCAGGCAGTCCTGCGATTCCGCGTACGCGTCGCCGACCCCAGCCCCGTCGGTGTGATCATCAGCAGCCAGGCGACGATCACCTACGGGTCGCCGACCAGCAGCACCAGCTACACCGACCTGACCGACGACCCGAGCGCCCCCGGGGCCACCGATCCCACCCGCACCGACGTGAACGACCCACCGGTCGCCTCGCCGGCGGCGGTCAGCACCGGCGAGGACACGCCCCTGACCATCGACCTCACGACGTACGTCGACGACCCCGAGGCCGGCACGCTGACCTTCGCCGTGACCCAGCCCCCGGCCGGTCAGGGCGGCGTCACCTGCACCACCGCGGGCGTCTGCACCTACACGCCGCCCGCGAACTTCAACGGGCTGACCAGCTTCGGCTACACCGCCACCGACCCGGGCGCCCGCTCGGCCTCCGCCACCGTCACCGTCACCGTCAGCCCGGTCAACGACCCGCCCGTCGCGACGGCCGACACCGCCGCCACCACCAGCGGGTCCGCCGTGGTCGTCCACGTGCTCGCCAACGACACCGACATCGACGGCGACCGCCTGACCGTCGTACCGGGCAGCGGAGCGACCGCGCACGGCAGCTACACCTGCGACCCCGCCGCCTGCGTCTACACGCCCGCGGCGAACTTCACCGGCACCGACTCCTTCACCTACCGCGTCACCGATCCCGGCAACGGCACCTCCACCGGCACCGTCACCATCACCGTCACGGCCGGGCCCACCGGCCTGTCGATCCTCGCCCCCGACTCCGCCGCCCTGCCCGCAGTCTCCGCCGGAGCCCCGAACACCATGGGCCCGATCGGGCTCGTCACCGTCGTCGACGACCGTGGCACGGCCTCCGGGAGCTGGACCGCCACCGTCTCCATCACCGACCTCACCACCGGCGACGGGAGCCCCGGCCGGACCGTGCCCCGGACCGGCATCAGCTACGCCTCCGGGCCGTCCGTCGGCACCACCGGGACCGGCACCTTCGTCCCGCAGCCCGGGGCTCCGCTCGGCACCGCCCAGACCGCGGCGCGCTGGACCGGCGGCAGCGGACCCAACACCGTCTCCTGGGTGCCGGAACTCACCCTGCAGCTGCCCTACTCCCTGGTCACCGGCAGGTACACCACGGTGGTCACCCACTCCGTGGCGTGAGGTGCGACGAGCGCCCGGCTCTGACCTGAATGCGACTAGCCACGGACAGGGGTCGATGTCTCACCTACGCTGACGTGGGGTGAACGTCACGACCGGGCCTCCCCAGCCGACGGGGGCGCTGCCGTTGCCGCGCATCACCCACCGTCCGGGAAAGCCCGCTTCGAATCGGAGAAACGCGACACCGACATGAGACGGCGGCGACCGGGTCCCCCACCACCGGGGCCTGAAGGCGCCACCGAACGCGAGCTGCACCGGTTGGGCCGCCGGTACGCCGTCGTCATGCGCACCACGGCCTTGACCTGCGTGAGCTGCACGACACCGCGGCGGCCACACTGCTGGCGGTCGGCACCCGGATGGTCGACGGCACCGAGCCGTGGCTGGCCGAGCAGGCCGCCCGGGACCTGGAGATCCTCGCCGCGCAGCCGGACCACTCCGACGACGACACGAACCTGGTGCGGTTGCTGGACCAGGTGGCGCGGCAGGCGCCGGTCGCGGTGCGGGTGCGCTCGCCGGCAGCCGTACCGATGCCGGCGGTGCGGGCCACCGCGATCAGCGCGGCGGCGCGGGAGGCGCTGACCAACGTGGCCCGGCATGCCGGCGTCGACACCGCCGAGCTGGTGGTGCGGCGGGCGGACGACCGGATCGTCGTGGAGGTCTCCGACCAGGGCAGGGGATTCACCCCGGAGCAGGTGCCACCGCACCGGCGCGGGGTGTCGCAGTCCATCACGCAACGCCTGGCGCGGATCGGTGGACGGGCGACGGTGACGTCCCGGCCCGACGCCGGCACCCGGGTCCGGCTGGAGGTGCTATGCGGACTTCGACATCTGCTCGTCCGGCTCGACGGTCTGGGTGAGGGCGTTCGGGATGGACACCGTGGACGGCGACGGATGGTGCGGGATCGCGCAGATCGGCTACCTGATCGACGCGGACCGCAACGGCGTCTACGAGACCCACCGGCACGTGCGCTCCACGGAGACCGACTGCAATCCGCCGTTCGGTGATCAGTCCGGATGGTACAAGTCGAACTACCCCATTACCCAACTTTCGGGCCGCTCCTGCATCGGCTACAGCGACGGAACCGCCTACGCATGTGACAGCTGGCGCTGACGTCACGCGAATCCCGGCGTGAGGGTCTCGCGCGCAGGGCGTCAGCCGGGTTCCGTCACTCCTCGCGAAATCCAGGCTCCGCTCTCCACCACCGGTGGTGGAGAGCGGAGCCGCTCGGCGGTGCACGCATCGGCGTTGGGGCCATCGCGCCTTCATTCCGAGGCAGTCCGGTAATCACGGCGCGACCGCGTCCATTGGTCCCGCGATCTTGCACTTCACGCCCACCGCTTGCGGCCTATGTCTGCTATGCCGGGGCGGCAAGTGCAAGATCGCGGGGGCGTTGCGGGCGGGGGCGGGCAGTGCGGGAGCGCCGCCGTCCCGCGGGCCGACGGCAGCGTTGCGGGGGCAGGGGGCAGGATGGGCCGGTGACTGCCCCCGCCCGCCCGTTGGCCGTGTTGGACGCGGTGCTCGAACGGTTGACCTACGTCAACGAGGAGACCGGTTACACCGTCGCCCGGGTGACCACCGACCGTGGCGGCAGCGACCTGCTCACGGTGGTCGGGGCGCTGCTGGGCGCCCAGCCCGGGGAGAGCCTGCGCCTGTCCGGGCGGTGGTCGTCGCACCCGCAGTACGGTCGGCAGTTCGAGGTGCACTCCTACACGACCGTGCTGCCGGCCACGATCCAGGGCATCCGCCGCTACCTCGGCTCCGGGCTGGTCAAGGGCATCGGCCCGGTGTTCGCCGAACGCATCGTCGCGCACTTCGGCCTGGACACCCTGCGGGTCATCGAGGAGGAGCCCGCCCGGCTGGTCGAGGTGCCCGGCCTGGGGCCCAAGCGCACCGCGAAGATCACCGCGGCGTGGGAGGAGCAGAAGGCGATCAAGGAGGTGATGGTCTTCCTCCAGGGCGTCGGCGTGTCCACCTCGCTGGCCGTTCGGATCTACAAGCAGTACGGCGACGCCTCCGTCACTGTGGTCCGCAACGAGCCGTACCGGTTGGCGGCCGACGTGTGGGGCATCGGGTTCAAGACCGCCGACACCATCGCCCAGGCCGTCGGCATCCCGCACGACAGCCCTCAGCGGGTCAAGGCGGGCCTCCAGTACACCCTCTCCGAGGCCACCGACAACGGGCACTGCTACCTGCCCGACTCGCAACTGGTCGCCGACGCCACCAAGATCCTCAACGTGGCGGGCGACCTCGTCACCGCCTGCCTCGACGAACTCGTCGGCGAGGAGGGCGTGGTCCGCGAGACGCTGCCCGGGCCGGACGGCGAGCCGACGTCGGCGGTCTACCTGGTGCCGTTCCACCGCGCCGAGCAGTCCCTGGCCGGCTCCCTGCTGCGGCTGTTGCGCGACCGCGCCGACCGGCTGCCCCACTTCGCCGACGTCGACTGGGGACGGGCGCTCGCCTGGTTGAGGGCCCGCACCGGCACCGACCTCGCCCCCGAACAGGAGCAGGCGGTCCGGCTCGCCCTCACCTCCAGGGTCGCCGTGCTGACCGGCGGCCCCGGCTGCGGCAAGAGCTTCACCGTCCGGTCCGTCGTCGAACTCGCCGCGGCGAAGAAGGCCAAGGTCACCCTCGTCGCGCCGACGGGTCGCGCCGCGAAGCGACTGTCGGAGCTGACCGGGCATCCGGCGGCCACCGTGCACCGGCTGTTGCAGCTACGCCCCGGCGGGGAGGCCAGCCACGACCGGGACAACCCCCTCGACGTCGACCTCCTCGTCGTCGACGAGGCCTCCATGCTCGACCTCATCCTGGCCAACAAGCTCGTCAAGGCCGTCCCGCCCGGCGCGCACCTGCTCCTCGTCGGCGACGTCGACCAGCTTCCCTCCGTCGGCGCCGGGGAGGTCCTGCGGGACCTGCTCGCCGCCCCGGCCATCCCCCGGGTCCGGCTCACGCAGATCTTCCGCCAGGCCGCGGAGTCGGGAGTCGTCAGCAACGCCCACCGCATCAACGCCGGCAAGCCGCCCCGGCTGGAGGGCCTGCGCGACTTCTTCCTGTTCGCCAGCGACGACACCGAGGCCACCGCCGCCCTGACCGTCGACGTCGCCTACACCCGGATCCCCGCCCGATTCGGCCTCGACCCGCGCCGCGACATCCAGGTCCTCACTCCCATGCACCGTGGCCCCGCCGGTGCCGCGGCCCTGAACACGCTGCTGCAGCAGCGCCTCACCCCGGCCCGCGACGGGCAACCGGAGCGGCGCCTGGGCGGGCGGGTGTTCCGCGTCGGCGACAAGGTCACGCAGATCCGCAACAACTACGACAAGGGCCAGGCCGGCGTCTTCAACGGCACCGTCGGCATCGTCACCGCCCTGAGCACGGACGAGCAGACCCTCACCGTACGCACCGACGAGGACGAGAGCATCGACTACGACTTCGACGAACTCGACGAACTCGCCCACGCGTACGCCGTGACCATCCACCGCTCGCAGGGCTCCGAGTACCCGGCCGTGGTCATCCCGCTGACCACCAGCGCCTGGATGATGCTGCAACGCAACCTGCTCTACACCGCCGTCACCCGCGCCAAGAAGCTCGTCGTCCTGGTCGGCTCCCGCCGCGCGCTCGCCGCCGCCGTCCGCACCGTCGGCGCCGGGCGCCGGCACACCGCCCTCGACCATCGCCTCGCCTGAGCGAACCCGGCGCTCCCGACCGCGGTCGACCCGGCGTCGGGCCCGCTACGCCACCGGGCGGGGCGTCGGCGCGTGGCCCAGCGCCGCGAGCTGGATCTGCAACGCCAGTCGCGCACGCGGCGACCCCAGGTCGACGGCGACGACCTCCGTGAGCCGGCGCATCCGGTACCGGAGCGTGTTGGGATGCACGTGCAACTGCCGGGCGGCCCGCTTCAGGTCACCCTGCTGGTCGAGCCAGGCGCCGACCGTGGCGACGTAGTCGGTGCCGTGCTCCCGGTCGTGCGCGACGAGGTCGGGCAACGGCCCGCCCACCAGCAGGTCGGCGCTCGGCACCGTGCCGACCACCCGGTGCACGACCACCTCCGCCCACTGGTCCTCGAACCGCAGCACCGGCCCCCGCTGCCCGGCCGGGTCGCGCAGCGCGAGCAGCTCCGCGGCCTCGGCCCGCGATCGCGGCAGGTCCGTCAGGTCGCGGGCGACGCCGCCGGACGCCGCGTGCAGCCCCGGGTCGTGCACGGCGACGTCGTGGACCAGCTTCTCCATCCACCGCCGGGACCCGGGCGCCCCGCCCTTGTCGACGAGTACGGCGAACAGCACGTCTCCGACGTCGGCGAGCAGCGGCTGGCGCCAGCCGTGCCGGCGGGTGATCGACTCCCACAGGGCGAGGTTGTCGACCATCTCCCCCGTCCCGCCGAGCGCGACGACCCGCCACGGTCCCTCGGGGAGGGCCAGTTCCTCCCGACCGGTCCGGCCGGGGGCCCGCAGGACGGCCCGCAGGCGGTCGGCCGACACCCGGCGCGCGACGTCGGCCTGCACCCGCAGGCGGAGCAGGTGCAGGGCCAGCACGGACGCCGTGCCCTGGAGATCACGCAACCGCGCGTCCGGCACCGGGCCCTCGACGACGGCCCAGATCGAGCCGAGCAGCTCGCCACCGGCGCGGATCGGGACGACGAGCCGGGGCAGCGTCCCGTCCGGCCCCTGCGGTACGAAGATCAACCCGCTGCCCGTCGCGAGCCTGCGGAAGACGCCACGGGACCGGAAGTGGGCGACCACGTCGCCGGGAGCGCGTCGTCCGACGATCGTCGACACGCGCGCCGGGTCGGCCCGGTCCTGCCGCGACGAGTAGGCCAGCACCCGGGACTGGGCGTCCTCGATCGTCACCGGCGCGTCGACGACGGCGGCGGTCGCGTCGGCGAGGGCGAACAGCTCGTCGTAGACGCCGGGCTCACCGGTCTCCGGCGAGCCGGGCGCGACGGCCCGGTCGATCATCCCGCGCAGCAGCCAGACGAGCTGGGCCCAGGAGCCGTGGCGCTGCAACTCGACCAGGGTCAGGCGCCGTTCGGCGGCGGCCGACGTCACGTCGGGGTGCGAGGCCAGCGGAGGCTTGAGGACGAGGCCGGCGGCCCCGGCCTCGTCGCAGCGCGCGACGACGGTACGCGCCTGCTCCGGTGTCGCGACGCCCGCACCGAGGACGAGATCGCCGCTCCGGCCGGTCGTGGCGTCGTCGAGTTCGGCGATGGTCACGTCGCGGACCTCCGCGTCGTCGGCGGGGACGACGATCTTGAGCAGCGCGGCGCCGGCCGCCTCCACCACGCCAGCCACGGTGAGCATGACGCGATTGTGCCCGGGCCTTGTCCGGCACGGCCAATGACCAGGGCAATCATTGGTCGGAACGAACAATGACCTCCCGGCCCGGCGGGGACAGGATTGGCCGATCCCGGTTGCCCCTGAAGGAGAGAACGCGATGTCCCCCGTCGAGTCAGTGCCCGCCCCCCAGCACGTCGCCGTCGTGGGCGCGGGGATGGTCGGGCTGGCCACCGCCTGGTTCCTGCAGGAGCGGGGGGTCCGGGTCACCGTGCTCGACCGTACGGGGGTGGCGGCGGGCGCGTCGTGGGGCAACGCGGGCTGGCTCACTCCCGGCATCACCACTCCCCTGCCGGAGCCGGCCGTGCTGCGCTACGGGCTGCGCGCCGTCCTGAGCCCGTCCTCGCCGGTCTACGTGCCGCCCCGCGCGGATCCGCGGCTGCTGCGGTTCCTGGCGGGCTTCACGCGACACAGCACGTCGTCGAAATGGCAGGCCGCGATGCGGGCCCTCATCCCGATGAACCGGCGGGCGTTGGCGGCGTTCGACGCGCTGGCGGCCGGCGGGGTCGCGGCGCCGACGCACGACGCGAAGTCGTTCGTCGCGGCGTACCGGACCGAGGCCGAACGGTCGGTCCTGCTCGACGAGCTGGCGCACATCCACGCCGCGGGCCAGGGCATCGAGTTCGACGTCCTGACCGGGGCCGAGGCCCGGGAGGTGGAGCCCTCGCTGTCGGACGCCGTCGGCGCCGCCATCCGCCTGCACGACCAGCGCTACGTCAATCCCGGGCAGTACGTGCACGCGCTGGCCGACGCCGTCCGCGCCCGGGGCGGGGCGATCGTGGCCGGGGTCGACGTCGTGGACGTCCGCGACGAGGCAACCGGCGTCCGGGTGGTGACCTCCGCCGGCACCGACGAACGGTACGACACGGTGGTGCTGGCGACCGGCACGTGGCTCGGCCAGTTGGCCCGACGGTTCGGCGTCCGGACCGTCGTGCAGGCCGGCCGCGGTTACAGCTTCAGCGTCGCGATCGAGCACCTGCCGGCCGGCCCGGTCTACTTCCCGGCGCAGCGCGTGGCCTGCACGCCGCTGGGCGACCGGCTGCGCGTCGCCGGGATGATGGAGTTCCGCAGCGCGGAGGCTCCGCTGGACCGGCGCCGGGTCGCGGCCATCGCCGACGCCGCGCGGCCGCTGTTGCGGGGTGCCGACCTGGACGCCCGCACCGACGAGTGGGTCGGTTCGCGGCCCTGCACCCCCGACGGCCTGCCCCTGATCGGCCGGACCGGGTCACCGCGCGTCTTCGCCGCCGGCGGCCACGGCATGTGGGGCATCACCCTCGGCCCGCTCACCGGCGAACTGCTCGCCGCGCAGATCACCGGCGGCGGACAGCCCGTGGAGCTGCGCCCCTTCGATCCGCTGCGCTGACGGCGGTCGGACCAGGCCGCGAAAATGACGTGCGGCTGACGGCCGGGCGCCCTACGTTGCCGCCGTGACCCTCGACATCGTGAGCCTGGCGGACCGTCCCGACCTCGCCCAGCCCCTCGACGAAGGCTTCGACGGGGCGTGGCCGCCGTTCATGCTGTGGGACCCGATGGGCGCCGTGTACTACGGCGTCGCCCACGACCTGTATCCCGAGTTCGTGTTCGCCGCCGTCGACTCCGCCGAGCCCGGCCGCCCCGTGGCCCGGGCGTACGCCGTGCCGTTGCGCTGGACGGAGGACGAGCTTCCCGACGGCGGCTGGGACCGGGTGATCCAGCGGGCCACCGTCAACCGCCTCACCGGCACCACCACCAACATCGTCTCGGCGTTGGAGATCTGCATCCGACCGGACCACCGCGGCACCGGGTTGTCCGCCCTGATGCTCACCGCCATGCGGGAGGCCGTCGCGAAGCTGGGCTACGACACGCTGGTCGCGCCGGTCCGCCCGAGCGGCAAGCACACCCGACCCGAGCTGCCGATGACCGAGTACGCCGCGCGGGTCCGCGAGGACGGCCTGCCGGTCGATCCGTGGCTGCGGGTGCACGTGCGCGCGGGCGGGCGGATCGAACGCGTCGCCACCCGGTCGATGACGATCGCCGGCACGCTCGCCGACTGGCGTCGCTGGACGGGCCTGCCGTTCGACACCACCGGGCCGGTGCACGTGCCGGGGGCCCTCGTGCCGGTGCACTGCGACGTGGCGCACGACCACGCCGTCTACGTCGAGCCCAACGTCTGGGTCAGGCACCCGCTCCGGGTTCCGCCTCGCCCGTAGGGGTCAGGCCGGTGCGATCCGCACGTCGTGCGGCGTCGTGTCGGGCGCGGCGAGCCGGAGCACCCGGTGCCCCTCGGCGGCCACCGCGTCCGCGTCGGCGGGTCGCAGCCGGGCGAACGGCACGACGGTGACGAGCCCGGCGCGGCGGTCCAGCTCCCAGGTGCCGGCCACCATCCCGTCGACCAGCACGGTGGGCATGATCAGATCGGCCACGCAGACCCGGCGCCGGATCTCGTCGGTCATGAGGCGGGTCCGGTCCGCGTGGGCGAGCAGCAGGTTGTCGAAGCCGGCGAGCAGCCGTACGGGCGCCGGCGTGTCCGGGTCGGGCCGGGGCGCGTCGGGGAGGTCGTACAACCGGCGGCCCGACTCGTCGCGGAAGGCGCGCAGCTCGCCGGCCATGTCGGCGACGACCTGCGGCAGCCCGCTGACGCCCGACCAGGTCCGCAGGTCGGCGGTCGTCGCGGGCCCGAACGCGGCCAGGTATCGCGAGACCAGCCGCCGTGGATCGGGGCGTGCCATGGGCCCGAGGCGCTCGGTGGCCAGCACGAGCGGGGTGGCGCCGCGCGTGTCCCAGGTGCCGCTCGGCGCGGGGTGCAGTAACGGGAGCAGGTACTGCGCGGACCACGCGAGCGCGGTGCGGTCGGCGGCCGGGCGACGCTCGGCGAGTCGCCGGCCGAGCTCGGCGCGGGTCAGGGTACGCCCGGCCAGGATCTCCCGGGCGTCGGCGACCAGCTCGGTCAGGTCGACCCCGGCGGTACGCCGACCGAACACGTTGCGCTGCACCCGGGCCAGCAGCGGGTCCAGCAGCGGGCGCAGCCACCGGAAGTCGTCGGCGCTGACCAGGTGCTGGGTGGCGCGCAGCAGGCACGAGCGCACCAGGTGGCCGTCCTCGATCGCCCGGGTGAGGTCGGCGAGCGTGCCGCCGGCCAGCCGCGAGTGGAGGGCGAGGTAGGGGTCGTTCGGGCCCTGGGCGTTGAGGCCGGCGATCCGCTCGACCGCCTCGACCACCCCGGTCCCGCCGCGCCGCAGCAGCAGTTGCCGGTGCAGCGTGGCCCGGTTGAGGGCCCGCCGGCCGAGCACCTCGGTCGCCGCCGGGGGCCCCTGCCGGCGGGTGCCCATCAGCGGACCTTCCGGAAGAAGTCGCGTACGTCGTCGGTGAACAGCCGGGGCTGCTCCAGGGCGAAGAAGTGCCCGCCCCGGTCGTACTCCGACCAGTGCACCACGTGGTGCTCGCGCTCGGCGAACCGGCGGATGGTGACGTCCTTCGCGGTCGACACCAGCACACCGGTGGGCACCGTGCCGACGGCGGTGGCCGCCCAGCCACCGGCGGCGTCGCCGTCCGCCCCGGTGTCGTCCCACCCGCCCGCCGCGTCGCTCCACGCGTTCGCGGTGATGTCCTCGTAGTAGACCTGCGCCGCTGATCCGCCCGTGCCGGTCAGCCAGTAGAGGCTGACGTTGGTGAGCAGCCGGTCGGCGTCGACGACGGCCTCGAGGGGCTCGTCGGCGGGGCGGTCGGTCAGGCGGTGGAACATCTCGACGATCCACGCGAGCTGTCCGGCCGGCGAGTCGTGCAGCCCGTACGCCAGCGTGTGCGGCGACTTGGCCTGGATCTGCAGGTAGCCGTCGTTGTAGCTCTCCATCGCCGCCAGGCGCCGCTGCTCGGCGTCGGTGAGCCCGTCGAGTTCGCCCTCGGCGCCGACCGGGTAGGTGACCAGCGCGTTGACGTGGACCCCGAGCACCTGCTCCGGGGCCTGCCGGCCCATGGCCGGGGCGACGTAGGAGCCGGTGTCCCCGCCCTGCACCCCGTAGCGCTCGTAGCCGAGCCGGCTCATCAGCCGCACCATGGACGTGGCCATGGTCTCGCTGCCCCAGCCCGGCGCCGCCAGCGGCGTGGAGAACCCGAACCCGGGCAGGGACGGGACGACGAGGTGGAACGCGTCGGCCGGATCGCCGCCGTGCGCGCGCGGGTCGGTCAGCGGGCCGATGACGTCGACGAACTCCAGGATCGAGCCCGGCCACCCGTGCAGGAGCATCAGTGGCGTCGCGTCCGGCTCGGGCGAGCGCACGTGCAGGAAGTGGACGCGCTGCCCGTCGATCTCGGTGACGAACTGCGGGATCCTGTTCAGCTCCGCCTCGTGGGCCCGCCAGTCGTAGCCGGTGCGCCAGCGCTCGGCCAGACCCTTCAGGTAGGCCACGGGCACGCCGCGACTCCAGCCGACGTCGGGCAGCACCGGCCAGCGGGTGTTCGCCAGCCGGGCGGTCAGGTCGTCCCACTGCTCCTGCGGGATCTCGATGCGGAAGGGCCGGATCTCGGAATCGGAATTCGTCACGGCCACCACGCTAGGCGCCGGTTAGGTCAGGATCGTTCCTAACCGGCCTGGCATCCTGGTAGTCATGTCGCAGACCTCGGCCCGCCTGCTGAAGTTGCTGTCGCTGTTGCAGACGTACCGGGACTGGTCCGGTGCCGACCTCGCCGACCGGCTCGGGGTGACCACCCGCACCGTGCGCCGGGACGTGGACCGACTGCGCGAGCTGGGCTACCCGGTGCGCGCCACCCAGGGCACCGCCGGCTACCGGCTGGGCGGCGGCGCGGCCCTGCCGCCGCTGCTGCTCGACGACGACGAGGCGGTCGCGGTCGCCATCGGCCTGCGCACCGCCACCGCCAGCTCGGTGACCGGCATCGAGGAGACCGCCCTGCGCGCGCTGGGCAAGCTGGAACGGGTGCTGCCGTCCCGGCTGCGGCACCGCGTCGACACCCTGCAACGGGCGACCGTCCGGGTCGCCGACGCGGGGCCGGGGATCGACCCGAACGTGCTGCTCGCCATCTCCGAGGCCACGGCGCGCCGCGAGCGCCTGCGGTTCGACTACACCAGCCACCAGGGCGCCGGGACGGTACGCGACGTCGAGCCGCACACCCTGGTCAACTGGGGCCGGCACTGGTACCTCGTCGCCTGGGACACCGACCGGGACGACTGGCGTACGTTCCGCGTCGACCGGCTGCGCACGCGCACGCCGAGCGGGCCGCGTTTCACCCCGAGGGAGGCGCCCGACGGCGACGTGGCCGCGTACCTGTCGCGGCAGTTGTCCACCGGTCCGTGGGCCGTACGGGCCACCGTCACCATGCACGGGCCGGCCGCGACGGTGACCGACCAGGTGTGGCCGGGGATGGGTGCGGTGGAGCCCGTCGACGACGACACCTGCCTGCTGCACCTCGGCGCCGACTCGGCCGCGGACCTGGCCTGGATGGTCACGTCGGTCGGCGTGGACTTCACCGTCACTGGTCCCCCGGAACTGGTCGACGCGATCCGCGCCCTCGGCGACCGCTGCCGCCGGGGCACCTGACCCGTCCACCGTCGTCCGCGCTGCTGCCTGCCGGTTCACGGCCGGGCGGGCGGCGGCCCCGTGTAGCCGCTGTTCCAGCGGAACCGGTTGTTCGGCTGGGTGTACTCCTCGTTGACGTGCGCGATCCAGCCCGCCGTCCGGGCGACCGAGAAGATCACCTCGGCGGCGCCGGGTCCCATGCCGGTCGCGTGTGCCAGCACGGCGATCGCGAGGTCGATGTTCGGCGGGGCGCCCCGCCGCGCCGCGGTGGCGGTCAGGCCGTCGACGGCCCGCCACAGGTCGTCCTCGGTTGGGAGGTCGGCGACGAGGTCGAGCAGGGCGGCGGCGCGCGGGTCGCCCTGCGGGTAGCGCGAATGCCCGAAGCCGGGCAGGTCGCCGGTACGCAGCCACTCGGCGATCGCGGCCGAGGCGCCCTCCCGGCGCGCGACCCCGATCATCCGGTGCACGCCGCTGCCGATGGCCCCGTGCATCGGCCCGTCCAGCGCGCCGAGGCCCGCCAGCACGGCCGCGTAGGGGTTCGCCCGGGTCGAGGCGGCGACGCGTACCGCGATGGTCGACGCGGCCAGGTCGTGGTCGGCGAGCAGAACGAGGGTGGCGTTGAGCGCCCGGAGACCGGCCGGGGAGGGCGGTGCCTCGGTCAGGCGCGCCCACAGGCGGGTGGCCAGGCGCTCGTCGGCGGGCGCCGCACCGCTGAGCGGTAGCGCGTCGACCATCGTCGAGAGCAGGGCGGGGGCGAGTGCCGTCACGGTGGTGGGCGCCAGGTCGAAGCGCAGCGGGTCCATCGCGGCGGCGACGGCGACGATCACCGGCAGCCGGTCGAAGAGCCGGGCCTGGGCGGGCAGGTGACTGCTGGCGAGCCTGGCCCGCTCGAGGGTCTCGACGGGCGCGGTGAAGGTGCCCGGGCGCCGCTCGCCCGTCCACAGCCAGTGCGCGATTTCCTCGAACGACGTCACCGGCGCGAGCTGCGCCGCGTCCAGGCCCCGGTAGTGGAGGCGCCCGTACGCGATCAACGTCGTGTTGGTCCGCATCGCGGGGGCGGCGTCCCGTTCCGGCCGGGTCGCCTGCGTGCGGGCCGCCAGCCGCTCGACGTCGACCAGCCGGAACCGGCTGATCCGCTCGCCGGGCACCCTGACCCTGGCGAGCAACCCCCGGCTGACGTACGCGTAGACGGTCTCGGGCTTGACGCGCAGGCGCAGGGCCACCTCGGCGGTCGTCAGCAGGTGTTCGGCGGACATGTGGCGATGCTCTCATGTTGACTGGATCAACGTTGACCGGGCCGTTCGGCGGGCGTGACGCTGCCCGCATGACTGACACCATCACCGTTCCGCGCGGGCTCGCCGGCGTCGTGGTCACCGACACGACGATCGGCCGCGTCCGGGGTGCCGAGGGCTTCTACCACTACCGCCAGTACTCGGCGATCGACCTGGCCGAACACCGCACGCTGGAGGACGTCTGGGCGCTGCTCGTCGACGGTCGCCTGCCCGCCGATCCCACGGCCCTGCACCAGGAGATCGCGCCGCTGCGCCACATCCCGCCCGCCGTCGCCGCGGCGCTGCCCGGCATCGCCGCGGCGTCGGCGGTGCCGGACCCGATGGGCGGGCTGCGCGCCGCGCTGGCCGTCGCCGGCCTCGCCGCCGGGGCCCGCCCGCTGTACGACACCACCCCCGCGCAACGGCGGGCACAGGCCATGGCGCTGTGCGCCCTCACGCCCAGCCTGCTGGCGGCGCTGTTCCGGCTGCGGGCGGGCCTGGCACCGATCCCGCCGCGCGACGACCTGTCGCACGCGGCGAACTACCTCTACATGATCACCGGCGCGGAGCCGTCCCCGGCGCACGCCCGCGCGATCGAGCGCTACCTGATCGCGACCGTTGACCACGGCTTCAACGCGTCAACGTTCACCGCCCGCGTCATCGCCTCCACCGGCGCCGACATCTACGCCTGCGTCGGCGGCGCCCTCGGCGCGCTGTCCGGCCCGCTGCACGGCGGAGCCCCCAGCCGGGCCCTCGACACCCTCGACGCCATCGGCTCCGTCGACCGGGCCGACGCGTGGCTACGCACGCGCATCCGCAACGGCGAGCGGATCATGGGTTTCGGGCACCCCGTCTACCGCACGGAGGACCCCCGCTCGCGCATGCTCAAGGGCGTCGCCCGCTCCCTCGGCGGGGAGTTGGTGGACTTCGCCGTGGCCGTCGAGGAGCGGGTCCTGTCGTTGCTGGCGGAGCTGAAGCCGGGCCGGGAGCTGCACACCAACGTGGAGTACTACGCGGGCGTCGTCATGCACCTGTGCGGGCTGCCCCGGGAGATGTTCACGCCGACCTTCGCCACCAGCCGGGTCATCGGGTGGTGCGCGAACGTCCTGGAGCAGGCCGAGGACTCGAAGATCATCCGGCCGGACTCCCGCTATGTGGGCCCGCGCCCGCCACAGCCGCTGCCAGCCGGGGCCGCACCGCTGGCGGACTAGCCGGTGCCGGCCTGGGCAGGGCCAGCAGAGCGACGTCCGCGCGGTCGGTGGCATCCTCTACTTCGCCCTGACCGGCCACTGGCCGCACGCCGAGGCTCCGCAGCACGAGCACACCGGCCAGGCAGCCGACGTCCCGCACCGCGCGGGGCGGCGGCAACCGACCGGGACCGGCTACCCTGCGGCGATGCGGTTCGAGCCGGGCGAGATCATCACCCGTCGCTATCTGCGCGGGCCGTGGTGCACGTGGCTGCAGCCGATGCGCGTCGTGGCCGACGACGAGCACGGGCTGCTGCTCTGGCATCCGGCCGGCAGCGACTTCGCCCGGCTCGTCGACGCGGACGGCCGGACCCAGCACGACGTCACCGTCGACCAGATGCGTGCTCCCCGGCTGACGGTGCTGACGTGGCAGGCATACGACGTCCTGGTCCTCATGCCGCCGGGGGCGGCCCACTCGGTGTGGTGGTTCTTCCGCGACGACGCCTTCGCCGGCTGGTACGTCAACCTCGAGGAGCCCTGCGTCCGGCGGCCCGGTGGCGTCGACACCAACGACCTCGTGCTCGACGTCGTCGTGACGCCGCAGCGGCAGTGGGAGTGGAAGGACCTCGACGAGTTCGAGGGGCGCGTCGGCAACCCGCTCTACTTCGACAGCGCCACCGCGGCCGCCGTCCGCGCCGAGGGAGAGCGACTGGTCGGGCTGGTCGAGGCGGGGAGCCACCCCTTCGACGGCACCCACACCGACTTCCGGCCCGACCCGCACTGGCCACCGCTGCGGCTCCCGGCGCTTCTCGACGAACCACCGGGCCCGACCGCGTGACAGCCGGGGCCTCCCGCCCGGCGCGGGCCGGCCGTCAGGAGTCGCCAGGTGGACAGACCAGCAGGCGCACGACCGGCAGCCACCCGACCGCGGTGCAGAGGTCGACCGTGGGCGACTCCGACGGGACCGGTTCGGGGACGGGGGCCGGCTCGGTGCCCGGGACCGCCTCGGTGCTTGGAACGGTGCCCGGGACCGGCTCGGTGGCGGGTGCCCCCGTGGCGGTCGGCGCCGGACCGCCGCTGCGGGACGGCAGCGTCACCGGGAGCGCCGACGGGGCGGGTCCGCCGGGCGACTCCGCCCGGGACACCCGCGTCGGCGCGCGTTCCCGCGTCGTCCCGGGATCGGTGTGGCCCGCCGGCACGTCGGGCCCCGACAGCGCCGGGTCGGTCTCCCACGCCACCGGCTCGCCGAAGGCGACCGGCGCGGTGGTCCCGGCGGGCGCGGGCGTCGCGGCGGCGCCCGGCCCGCCCCCACCCGCCCGGTGCGGCGGGTCGGCCCGCTGGGGACCGATCGCAGTGGCAGCCAACGCCACCGCGACGGCGGCGGCGAGGGCCACGCGGCGGTCGGCACGCAGCCTGGCCGACGGGGCGTGATCCGGCTCGACCGGTGACGGCGGCACCGGCCGGGCACTCCGGTGAGCGGCCAGCAGGGTGTCGAGTTGCCCGGCGACGCAGGCGCGTTGCCCGACGGCGGAGGCGAAGGCGAGGGTGAGGTAGAAGCGGAAGTTGACGGTCGCGGCGGCCGGCACCCGCAGCCCGGTGAGCCGACGCCCGTCGGTGGTGTGCAGCAGCGTGAGCGGAACGGCGGGGTGGTGGGCGGGCCCCGACATCTCCGCGTACCGCCACTCGTGCCGTTCGCGCCGCGAGGAGAACGCGATCCGGTGGTTGGTGACGACGGCCATCCCGGTGTCGACGGCCCGTACCCCGGCCGGCAGCGCGTGAGCGCCGACGCCGGCCGTGACCACGGTCAGGCCCGGTACGGGCAGGCCGGTGAGGTGCCGCCCCTCGACCTCGACCAGGTCCGCGACCGGCAGTACCCGGTAGACGACCTCGTCGTCGTCGAGATCCACGGGCAGGCCGGCGCGCGGCTGCGTACAGCCGAGGAAGCCGGCGGCCTCGATCCGCAGGCGGACCAGGTGATCGTCGTGCCGCCGCCAGGTTTCGGCCGCCACGTCGTACGCGTGCCGCCGCCGGGCGTTCTCGCGCTCCGCCCACCTGGTCCGCCACGGGGGCTGCGGCGACAGCGGGGGCGCCACGGTGGAGGGTGATGTCGACGTCACATCTCGTACAACCGCCGACCGCGCGCTTAGGAAACTGGCGTCGGTCGATACTTACCCAATGTCACGATAAGCAAGGATTCTCGTGCTCTCCTGCGCCTACGGCGGCTGCCCACGTCGGACGCGGGCACCAGCGTCAGGGCTGCGACGACAGCCGGCGCCGGTGCGCACTCCTGCGGGCCGTGACGACGATCGCGAGCACGCCGCCAGCGAGCACCCCGGCCAGTCCGAGGCCGATCGCGCCGAGCTGCGTCGCCGCCCGGGACCTGGCCCCGAAAAACCAGGGCGGCTCACCGATCGACAGCTCGACGTCGGGCTGGGCCGGGGTCAGGTCGCAGCGTACGGCGTACTGGCCCGGTGGCTCGGCCTGGATGAGAAGCGTGCCTCGCCACTCCCGCCCACCGGCGCTCCGGACGAGGTTGTCCTCGGCCGTGGACCGGCTGTGCCACCCGTCGGGTTCCCGGCCGTCGAATGCCGTGGGCTCGCAGGTCACCGCAGGCACGGACGAGCCGGCCCCACTGATCCACACCATCCTGCCGGCCCGGTCGTCGCCGGTGAAGCTGATCGGGACCGACAGACCCGCCGGCATGCTCGGCCCCACGGAGCCGCCCAGACGGCCGGGCAGGAGAAGCAACGCGGCACCCGCGACGAGAGACAGCAACGCTGTCGCCGCCGAGACGGCGTACCACCGGCGGGACGGACGCAGCGGCCCGACGGCCTCGGACAGGAAGGACACCCCGACATGATGCCGGAGCACGACCGTGCCCGGCCGCCCTGCCTCCCGGCGGCCGGCGGCCGGCGGGTGGCCTCCCGCCGATCGCCCGCCTCGGCCCGGGGCCCGGGCGGGAGGCCGCGCGCCTTCGGCCTCGCGGTTTGCCGGACGGGCACGCGGGTAGACGCCGCCATCCGTCGCAGAGAAAGGCCCCGAAGGTGGACAACAGCGAGTTCATCAACTCGGTGGCGACACGTTTGCGCACGTCGCCCGAGCAGGCGACCGCCATCACGCGCGCCACGCTCACGACCCTGGCGGAGCGGATCGACGGGGGCGAGGCGCGTGACCTCTCCGCGCTGTTGCCCGACGAGCTGCGGGCCTACGCGTTCGCGCCCCGGGACAAGGCCCAGCGCTTCGGGCGCGACGTGTTCGTCCAACAGGTGGGCGGGCGGGCCGAGGTGGACGGGGCGACGGCGGCGGCCGGCGTACGCGCGGTGTTCGACACCCTGCGCGCGGCCCTCCCGCCCGGTGACTACGACGACATCGTCACCCACCTGCCGGCGGAGTTCTGGGCACTGACGGACTCGGCGGGTCGGTACGACGGCAGGCAGGGCGGATAGCGGCGACGCGGGCGCGCTGCCCTCAGCAGAATCCCTCGCCTTCCGCGCCGTACTGCCCGAGGCTGGCGGCATGGGAACGGGCTTCGGCGGCGAGGTGGCCACGTACTACGCGAGGCACCGGCGCGGCTATCCGTCGGAGGTGCTCGACGCCGTGGTCAGCGCCTTCGCTCTCGGCGCCGGCGACACGGTGCTCGACCTCGGCTGCGGCACGGGCCAGTTGAGCCTGCCGCTCGCCGCCCGCGTGGGTGCGGTCGTCGGCGTGGACCCGGAGCCGGACATGCTGGCGTTGGCCCGGCGGGCCGCCCGCGACGCGGGGGTGACCAACGCCGCGTGGCTGCTCGGCGCCGACAGCGACCTGCCCACGCTGGACCGGCTGCTGGGCGGGCGGTCGATCGGTGCGCTGACCGTCGCCGTGGCGATCCACTTCATGGACCGCGAGACGCTGTTCCGGGCCGCCCGGCCGCTGCTGCGCCCCGGAGGCGGGGTCGCCGTCGTCACCAACGGCGCGCCGCTGTGGCTACAGGACGCCGACTGGTCCCGCGCTCTGCGCGGCTGCCTGGAAGAGCTGCTCGGGCAGCCCGTCACCGGAACGTGCCAGACCGACGACGCCGGCCGCCGGCGCAACCGGGACGCCCTCGCCGCTGCCGGTTACCGGGTGACGGAGTCGTCGGTGGCGTACGCCGCGCCGCTCACCGTGCACGACATGGTCGGCGGCGTCTTCTCGGCGATGTCTCCCGACCTGCTGCCCGCCCCCGAACGCCGGGCGGCGTTCGCCGCCGAGGTCCGCGCCGCCCTCGGCGGGCGGGAACCGGTCACCGAGCGGGTCCGTGTCTCGCTCCAGTTCGGACTGCCGGACTGAGGCAGCGCCCGCGCGGGCCGGATCGTGGCCGGCCGGCGGGGCGCCCGGGGCCGGTGAGCAGCCTTCTCGGCACGGCCGCCGGCGCACGCCGGAGGGCCCCCGCCGACGTGGCGGAGGCCCTTCGGGTCGAGCGTTTCGGCGGTGCCGGTCAGCACCAGCCGTTGACCGCTCCGTTCACCCCGGTCCACAGGTAGGCGTCGGAGACCCAACTGCCGTCGCTCAGCCGGTTCCACAGCGCGGTGGCGCCGTACCGCCCGGTGTGGGTGGTGCCGTTGGCCGAGCAGGAGATGGTGACGGTGGCGCCGTCGCCCACCGAGCCCAGCACGGCGTACCCGGTGCCGGGGCCGGACCGCCTGCTCAGCGTGCCCCCGCCGTTGGCGTCGACCACCGCCTGGTTGAAGCCCAGCGCGCCGTAGTTGTAGACCCCGCCGCCGACGCCGACCCAGGCCGAGCCGTGCCGCGCACCGCCCTGGTAGGCGGCGGCGCCGTTGCCGATCACCCACTTGCCGATGCCGTGTTCGGCGATGGAGACGTAGGCGCTGTTCTGCCGCAGCCCGAAGTGGACGTGCCGGCCGGACGCCGAGCCGCCGCAGGTGACGTCGGTGCCCGTGTAGCCCAGGTAGGTGCCCTGGCTGACGGCCGTGCCGTTGGCCGAGATGTTGCTCCACAGGTGGTAGTAGTCGGTGGAGTAGCCACGGTCGTGGATCACCCGGACCCACCCCTGGCACATCGTGTACGCGGTGCCGGCCCGCGCCGCCCGGACCACCTGGTCGCCGCCGGCGAGGTCGATCGAGCTCCACGGCGCCCCGCCGCCCCAGCCGTGCGGGCCGCCGGTCAGCGTCCACGTCTGGCCGACCGCGAACGGCAGGGCCATCCCGGTCCGGTAGTCGCCGCCGGCGTACATCGGCGTCACGGTGTTGCCGAAGACCGCCTTCTCCTGCTTGGTCACCAGGGGCGACTCGGCGGCCAGCGCACCGAACCCGGCCTCGCCGTCGAAGCTCACCCGCCAGGTGCCGGCCTCGGCCCGGGCGACGAAGACCGCGCCGGTCGGGTGGACGTCCTTCTCGTGGGTGCTGACGGTGACGGCGGTGCCGAAGGCCCACCGGCCGTCCTTGCGGGTGACGGTGACCCGGGTGTCGGACTCGTCGGCGTGCTCCACCGCCCCGTCGGCGTGCTCCGTCGCCATGGCCCGGGCCTGTCCGAGCAGCTTGGCGGTCACGGCGTCCTCGACGCTCACCGGGACCGGGTCCGCCGTGGGCGCGGCGGCGTGCGCGGCCGTGCCCGCGACCAGGAGTTCCGTCGCCAGCAGAGCCGTCGCGATGCCGAACCATCGCCTGGTGTGCACCATGGACGACCTCCTTCTATCCAGGGACATCGTTGAATGGTGCTGACGATAGGGAACTCGAAGAAGGTTGTCTACATGTTGACACACCGGTAATGAAGATATGTTTCGATCCGCCGTCCGTCGCGTGTGGACGCGGATCGGCGGCAGCGGGCATGAGCAGCATCGATGGCCTGCCCGACCGGTGGGAGCGTTCCCTTGACGGGAGGAGGAGGCAATCCAACAATCAGGCCAGCGTTCCGCGTCGGGCTGGGCGCTGACATGCGGAAATACGGTGTCACATGCTGGGTGCCTTCGGACTGGACGAGTGCGAGGAGCGGCTCTACCTGGGTTTGATCTCCGGTGGGCCGGCGACCGTCGGCGAGCTGGCGGGCCGGTTGGCGGTCGCCCCCGACGACGCCGACCGGGCGGCCAAGGCCTTGGAGCGGCACGGTCTGGTGCACGCGGTGGGCGGCCGGATCGACGCGACGCCACCGGAACTCGCCGTCGACTCGCTGATGATCCAGCGGATGCGTGAGCTGCAGGAGGCCCGCGTCGAGTTGCGGGAGTGGTTGGACCGTCAGCGGTCGGCGCAGCCGGAGCACCAGGGCGTCCAACTCGTCGTCGGCGCCGCCGCGATCACGCAGGTGTTCGACCAGTTCCTGCGGGGCGCGCAGGAGGAGGTGCTGGGTTTCGAACGCCCGCCGTACACGGCGGCGTCGCAGGACAACCCGACCGAGCTGGAACTGCTCGCGCGGGGTGTGCGCTTCCAGGTGGTGTACGACCGTCGGGCGCTGGAACGCCCGGACGCGGCCGGCAGCATCGGGCGGCTCGTGGCCGGTGGCGAGCAGGCGCGGATGGCACTGAACGTGCCGGCCAAGCTGGCGGTGGCGGATCGCCGCGTCGCGTTGTTGTCGTTCCCGCGCGCCGACGACGCGGTGGACCCGTGGGCGCTGATGGTGCGCGGCGAGGCGTGGGTGCAGGTGCTGGTGGCGCTGTTCACCGAGGTCTGGGAACGGGCCACGCCCCTGCGGCTGGCGCCGGCGGGCGACGCGATCGCGGACCTCGACCGCTGGGCGATGCCGACGCCCACCGACCGCCGCCTGCTGTCCCTGCAGATGAGCGGCCTGCCGGACAAGGCGGTCGCGACCCAGCTCGGCATGTCGGTGCGTACGGTGCAGCGACGCCTGCGGCAACTGATGGACGCCACCGGCAGCGCCACCCGGATGCAGCTCGGCTGGTTCGTGGCCCGCAACGACTGGCTGTGAGCCGCCCCGCCGCCTGGTTCGGCGGCGGGGCGGCTCGGCCGCGAGCGCCGGGTCGGCTACCCGGCCGGCGTCACCGTGACGGTGACCTTGATCGGTGTGCCCGGCGCGGTGACGCTGTTGCTGACCACGAGCACGGTGGCCACGTGGGTCCCCGGTGCCATGCCGGTGGTGTCGACGGTCAGCGTCAGGGCGCCCTCCCGACCCACCTCGACCACGCCGGTCGGCGTAGCCGTGAGCCACGGCACGTCGCTGTACGCGGGCAGGCTCCCGTCGACGTGGTAGACCCGCGCCTGGAAGGGCCGCCAGGGCGCCTGCGCCACCAGCCACAGGTCACCGTTGTCGTCGATGTCTAGACCGGCTCCGCTGAGCGCGTTGGGATCCGGATCGGGAATCGAGCCGAGCGTCGCGCAGGTCTCCGGGTCCAGCGCCCAGATCGCCTCGCCGGTGTGGTCGTTGTTGATGCCCCACAACACGTTCTTGCGCTCGTTGTACGCCACGCCGGAGATCCACGGGACCTGCGGGGTGCACTGGCCGAGCACGCTACCCGGCTGGGCGTGCGACAGGCCGGCCAACCGCTGGATCTTGCCGTCCCCGACCAGGAAGAAGACGTCGTCGGCGGCACGGTGGGCCAGCCCGTAGTAGAACTTGCCCTCCCACGGCCCGGTGATCTTCTCCTTGACCTCCAGCGTGTCCGGGTCGAAGCAGACGATCGGCAGTTCGCCGACGATGGACATGCTGGGCCCGCACATCAGGTCCCGGGACGCGACGTACGCCAGGTCGGACGGGTAGCCGTTCATCCCGACGACGCCCTTGCCCCGGGTCCTGCCGTCGGTGCCGAACCGCTGCACCTGACCCCAGAAGAACGAGTCGGTGACGATCAGCTCGCCGTCGCGGTGGCCCACGCCGTACGCGTTGTAGAGGTCGGGCAACCCGAACGAGGTGAGCACCTGACCCGGCACGCTGGCCGGGGCGGTGGCCGAGTCGATCTCGCGGCTGTCCCAGGTGCCGGTGGACGAACCCCGGTTCACCAGGCTCACCGTGGCGGTCGCGGTCGAGCCCGCCACCGCCCTGACCGACACCTCACGAGCGGCGGTCAGCAACGGGGTGCGCAGCTTCACGTCGTGCCGCAGTAAAGCGGTCTCCGGCACCGTCACCTGCTGGGCCGTGGCGTCGTAGCGGCCCTTGGCCGGGGTCGCCGTCGCCGGCCCGGCGGCCACCTCGGCGGAGTAGAAGCCCGCCGCGTCGGTGCTCGTGACGACCGGGTTCCCGTCGGCCGGTGCGAACGCGACGGTCGCCCCGGCCACCGGCTTGCCGTCGTTGGCGTCCCGGACGGTGCCCCGGACCAGGCCCCTGCCCGGCACCCGGAAGGTGACGGCGACATCCGTGTCGAGCACGGCCTCGTTCAGGGAGTACGTCAGGGCCGCGTCGCCCGGCCCGTCCTCGATGCCGACCGTGGCCGACCCGCCCGGCGCGGCACCGAGCCGGTCGTACGCCACGGTGAGCTGGCCGTTCTCGCCGAGGGTGAGCTGGAAGCTCACCCGGGTTCCCGGCGCGGCCTTGACCGCGGCGTCGACCCAGCTGATCGTGAACCGCCGGTTCGCGCCGCTGCCGGTGACCCGGGTCGAGACGCGGGACCTGTGGTCGAGCACGAGGTCGTCCCAGTGGGCGTAGACCGCCGGGGCGGGCACCGTCGGCGCGGGCAGCGCCGTGTTGTCCCCGTCGCCGGCGTCGCCGAACGCGACGTAGCCGTTGCTGTGCACGGTGACGCCGGTGTAGGTCCTGCCGTAGAAGGTCATCGGGAACGGCAGCGCGACCCTCCGCTCGGCCTCGTCGCCGCTCAGCGCGAGCCGGGCGCCGCCGTTCACCCACCGGGCCGGGGTGATGCCGGCGGCATATCCGTGCCGGTCCGACTTCGCGGCCAACGCGACGTCGAGCGCCTCGGGGCCGTCGACGGTGACCGGGACCGTACGGTCCGCCAGCCACGTCCCGCGCGAGACCGAGACCTGGTAGTCGGCCTCGGGCCACATGCCGGAGAACGTGCCGTCGGCGCCGGTGACGAACGGGGGGAACTCCAGGCCGAGCAGCCCCACCGTGGCGGCGGCGACCGGCTTGCCGTCCGGGCCGGTGACCCGGCCACTGACCGGGTGCCACGGCGCGACCTCGGACACGTCGACCGCGGCGCTGGCCGTGCCGTCGGCCGGGACGGTGATCGTCCGGCGTTGGGTGCGCTGCCCGAAGGCGCTGACCGTCAGGGCGTACTCCCCCGCCGGCACCCGGCCGAGCTGGATCGCGCCGGAGGCGTCGGTGCGCCCGCCGCGACTGATCGTGGTGGAGGTCAGGCCGACCGTGGCGCCGGGCAGCGGCCCGCCCGACCGGGTCGCGGTCACCGCGACCCCGCCGAGCGCTCCGGCCGGGGCCTTGCTGACCAGGTCGTACGCGTCGAGCGTGCCCTCGCCGTAGATGTTGTTGTCGGTGCCGGTGCCGCCGCACGACGTGTCGTCCACGTCGTGCGCGGTGCGGTCGAGCAGCTCACGGGTGGTGGCGACGTCGCGCCGCAGGTTCGGCACCGCCGACCACAGCAGCGCGATCGCGCCGGTGACGTGCGGGGCCGCCATCGACGTGCCGCTGGCGGCGCCGTACTCCCCGCCGGGCGTGCTGGACACCACGTCCACCCCCGGCGCGGCGATGTCCGGCCGGGTCGCGCCGTCGCGGGCGGCACCGCGGCTGGAGAAGTCGCCGGCCACCCGGTCACGGTCGACCGCGCCGACGGCGTACGCCAGCGGGCTGGTGCTCGGGTAACCGGCGCTGTTGCAGCCCTGCTCGCCCTCGTTGCCGACCGAGAAGACCGGGAACATGCCGGCCGCCAGCCAGGTCGACAGGATCTCCTCGTAGAAGTGGTAGCCGTCGTCGACCCCGCCCCAGGAGTTGTTGACGATGTCGGGCGAGAGGTCCGGGCGGGGGTTCTGGCCGTTGCGGTCGGTCGGCGCGACCATCCACTGGCCGGCGGCCAGCAGGGCCGTCTCGGAGCAGCTGCGGCCCTCGCAGCCCTTGGCGGCGATCCACCTGGCCCCCGGCGCGACACCGATGGGCTTGCCCGCGCCGTCGTCACCGAGCACGGTGCCGGTGGTGTGCGTGCCGTGGCCGTGGTTGTCGCACGGCACTCCGCCCGCGCCACAGATGCCGGTCGGGTCGTACCAGTTGTGGTCGTGGCTGAAGCTGCCGTCACCGTTGTTGCCCCGGTACTGGCGGACCAGCGCCGGGTGGTCGTGGTCCACACCGGAGTCGATGCTGCCGATGACGACGCCCTGGCCGGTCACGCCGTACTCGTCCCACACCTTGCCGGCGCCGACGGCCGTCAGGTTCCAGGGCAGCTCGGTCGCTGTGGCGGGCACGCCGGCGGAGGTGACCGGGTCCTCCAGCACGGCCCGCGCGACCGGCATGACGCTGGCGACGTCGGCGCGCCCGGCGAGCTCCGTCGCCAGGGCGAGGTCGCCGGTCACCGCGATCACGTTGGCGATCCAGTACGGCGTGTGGCTGACCTTCCGGTCGGCCAGCAGGGATCGCACGCCCCGCTGGCTCTGCTCGGCGTGCGCGACCTTCGCCTGGTAGACGCGCGTGGTCCGGGCGGCTCTGCCGGACCTGCGCTGCGTCCGGTCCAACTCGGCCCGGTCCAACTTCGCCTCACCGGTGAGCTTCACCATGAAGGGCGTCTCGCCGCCGGCCGCGAGCACCCGCCGCAGGCTCCCGTCGAGCTTCGTTGACGTGGCGACCGGCTCGGCCGGCGGCGGCGCGGCGCTGGCCTGGACCGGCAGCATCGGCAGCGTGCAGAGCACCGCTGCCGCCGCGGCGAGCCGGCGGCGCCGACCGCCTCTCCTCGTTGACATCGAGCTTTTCCTCCTCCGGGCCGCCACCCACGGGGCGGGGGGCGGGCCTGCCGAGATTCTCGGGCGGCCTGCCCGGACGGCGGGAGATGGCGACGTTGGCGGAGGGCGTACTTGACGGGTCTCCGCCACCTTTGTGAACGGCGGTGACGCGTTCCGAGGGCCGGCGACGACTCGTTGTCACACGCCGGCAACACGGGGTCGGCCGTCCTGGGGCCGGGCACGGCGGTCGCGCGGGCCGGACCGTTCCGAGCGCCGCACCGGCCCCGCCGCCGCACGTGTCGGGGCGCGGCGGGTGGGCACCGGCCACGGTGGAGGTTCGCGGGCACGCCGCAGGGCGACGCGCGATCACGCAGGGTGAAGGGGTCGGCTGACCGCAACGGTCGGACACGCCGTTCGGTCGTAGGCTAATACGTATTAGCGGCTCTCATTCCCGCATGTTGCTCGACTCGGGCGGCCTTGTCAAGAGGTCGGCCCGCATCCCCCGAAGTGGCGCCGTGCCGGCTGCGGCGAGGGCCGGCCACCGGCGGGTCCGGGATCGCCCGCCCGGGGCTAATCCGCATTAGTCCAGGGAGTTCATCTCGACGAAATCTTGGCGACCACCCCTTGACACAAGCCGGGTCGGACCGCCAGGCTCCCTCCCGACGCCGAGCGCTAATACGCATTAGCCGCACCGGAAGGAGCTCGCCGTGCCCGCCACCCCCAGACGCGTCACCCAGCGTGACATCGCACGGCTCGCCGGCGTGAGTCAGGCGACCGTGTCGGTGGTGCTGAACAACCGGGCCGACGCCGACGTACGCATCGCACCCGAGACACGCGACCGGGTGTTGCGGGCCATCGCCGAGACCGGCTACGCCGCCGACCCCGTGGCCCGCCGGCTCGCCTCCCGGTTCAACCGGATCATCGGCGTCTTCACCTACGAGCCCGCCTTCCCCAGCGGCAGCCGCGACTTCTTCCACCCCTTCCTGCTCGGCATCGAGGAGTACGCGGAGCGGGCCGGCTGCGACCTGCTGCTGTTCACCAGCGCCCCGGTCATCGACGGCCGGCGACGGATCTTCCACCAGGACAACCGGCTCCGCCTGGCCGACGGGTGCATCCTGCTCGGCCAGGAGATCGACGGCTCGGAGTTGCACCGGCTCAACCGCGACGGTTTCCCGTACGTCGCCGTCGGTCGCCGCGACGACGCCGGCGGCCCGGTGCCGTACGTCGGCGCCGACTACGCCGCGGCGGTGCGCGAGCTGGTCCACCTGGCCCTCGCCCGCGGCCACCGGCGCCTGGCCTACCTGCGCACCGACATCACCGCGGAGTCCTCGGCGGACCGGCGGCGCGGGTTCGCCGAGGCCGCGACGGCGGCGGAGAACGCCCGCCACCTGAGCACGGTCGACCGGGACGCCGAGACGATCCTCGACGACCTGCTGGCCGACGGCACCACCGTCGCCTTCGTGGAGGACTTCGCCTTCGCCGTGGCGCTGGAGCTGGCCACCCGCCGACGCGGGCTGACCGTGCCCGGCGACCTGTCGATCCTGACCCTCGGCGACCCGACGGTCCCGGTCCCCACCGACCTCGCGTTCACCGGGTTCCTGATTCCCCGCGAGGAGATGGGCCGGCAGTCCGTCGAGGTGCTGACCGGCGTCATCGACGGCAGCGCCGACGGCGTGCAGCAGCGGCTGCTCCCCTGCGAACTCGTCGAGGGCGACACCCTCGGCGCCCCCTGATCGGCGGTCGGCCGCGACTTCGCGGTGACCGTGCAACCGGAAGGAAGCAAGTGGTACAGATGCGTGCGGACGTCCTCGTCGTCGGGGGCGGGCTGGGCGGGGTGGCGGCGGCACTCGCCGCGGCCCGCGCCGGCCGGTCGGTCATCCTGACCGAGGAGTTCGACTGGCTCGGCGGGCAGCTCACCAGCCAGGCCGTCCCGCCGGACGAGCACTCCTGGATCGAACAGTTCGGCGCCACCGCGAGCTACCGGGCCCTGCGCACCGGGATCCGCGACTACTACCGCCGGCACTACCCGCTGACCGAGCGGTCCCGGGGCTGGACGGACCTCAACCCGGGAGCCGGCTGGGTCAGCCGGCTCTGTCACGAGCCCCGGGTGGCCGTCGCCGTCATCGAGGAGATGCTCGCGCCGTACCGGGGATCCGGCCGGCTGACCGTGCTCCAGCCGTACCGGCCGGTGGCCGCGCAGACCGACGGGGACCGGGTCGTCTCGGTCACCGTGGCACACCGCGACCGCGACGACCGGATCGACGTCACCGCGCCGTACATCCTCGACGCCACCGAGACCGGTGAGCTGCTGCCGCTGTCCGGCACCGAGTACGTCACCGGCTTCGAGTCGCAGGCCGACACCGGCGAGCCCAGCGCGCCGGCCGAGGCGCAGCCGATGAACATGCAGGCCGTCTCCGTCTGCTTCGCCCTCGACCACGTCGACGGCGACCACACCATCGACCGCCCGGCGGGATACGACTTCTGGCGCGACTACAAGCCCGACTTCTGGGGTGACCGGCTGCTGTCCTGGCGGTCGCCGCACCCGCGCACCCTGGAGATCGTCGAGCGCAGCTTCACCCCCAACCCGGACGACGACCCGCTGGCCGTCAACGCCGACCAGCGGCTCAACCCCGGCGACGGCAACCTCTGGACGTTCCGGCGCATCGCCGCCCGGCGCAACTTCACCGACGGCGCGTACGACAGCGACATCACGCTGGTGAACTGGCCGATGATCGACTACTTCGAGGGCCCCGTCATCGACGTGCCCAACGCGTCCTGGCACCTGGCCAAGGCCCGGGAGCTGTCGTACGCGGTGCTCTACTGGCTCCAGACCGAGGCGCCCCGGCCGGACGGCGGCACCGGCTTCCCCGGCCTGCGGCTGCGCGGCGACGTGACCGGCAGCCGGGACGGCCTGGCGCAGGCGCCCTACATCCGGGAGTCGCGCCGCATCCGGGCCGAGTACACGGTGGTCGAGCAGGACCTCTCCCTGGCCGTCCGTGGCGACCACGGAGCGGTCAACTACCCGGACTCGGTCGGCGTGGGGATGTACCGCATCGACCTGCACCCGTCCACCGGCGGCGACAACTACATCGACGTCGGCTCGTGCCCCTTCGAGATTCCCCTGGGCGCGCTGATCCCGCAGCGGATGGAGAACCTGCTGCCGGCCGGCAAGAACATCGGCACCACGCACGTCACCAACGGCAGCTACCGGCTGCACCCGGTCGAGTGGAACGTCGGCGAGGTCGCCGGCCTGCTCGCCGACTTCTGTCTGGCGCGGGGCGAGTCCCCGCGCGCGGTCCGCGGCACCCCCCGCCTGCTGGCCGACTTCCAGGACCGCCTTTCGGCCGCTGGCGTGGAGATGCGCTGGCCCCGGATCGCGGGCTACTGAACCACCCCCGGTGAGGAGAGAATCATGAGATTGGGAAAGGGTGTGCGCGGCGTCGCCGTCGCACTGGCCGGTGTTCTCGCGCTGTCCGCCTGTGGCGGCGGTGACGAGGCCGGCGACAAGGGCCCGGCCAACCTGCGGATGACCATCTGGTCGGCCAACGAGGCGCACCTCAAGCTGTTCAACGAGATCGCCGACGAGTACCGCAAGACCCACCCGGACATCGCGTCCATCACGTTCGACCCGCTGCCCTTCGAGAACTACACCACGACGCTGACCACCCAGATCGCCGGCGGGAACGCGCCCGACCTGGCCTGGGTGTTCGAGAACTCGGCCCCCGACTTCGTCTCCTCCGGCGCGCTGCTGCCGCTGGACGAGACGCTCAAGAAGGCCGAGGGCTACCAGTACGACGACATCTCGCCGGCCACGCTCAAGCTCTGGCAGGACGGCGGCAAGCTGTACGCGTACCCCTTCTCCACCTCGCCGTTCGGGGTGTTCGTCAACACCGACATGGTCAAGAAGGCCGGGCAGAAGACGCCGGCCGAGCTGATCGCCGCCGGGCAGTGGAACTGGGACAACGCGCTGGCCGCGGCCGGTGCCACCGCCGCGTCGAGCGGCAAGGCCGGCCTGGTGATCCGCGACTTCGACTACAAGGGCTGGGACAACCTGTCGACGTTCTGGACGGGTTGGGGCGCCCAGGCGTGGAGCGAGGACGGCAAGTCCTGCGGCTTCGCCGCCCCGGAGATGGTCGAGGCGATGACCACCCTGCACAAGGCGATCTTCACCGGGAAGGCGCTGCCCGGCCCCGGCACGACCGCCGACTTCTTCGCCGGTGACGCGGCCATGACGGTCACCCAGATCTCCCGCGCCTCGCTGCTGAAGCCGGACGGCTTCGGCTGGGACCTGGTCCCGCTGCCGGCGGGGCCGAAGGGCAACTACTCGGTGGTCGGCCAGGCCGGCGTCGGGGTGCTGAAGAAGAGCCCGAACGCCGAGGCGGCAGCCGGTTTCCTGGCGTTCCTGACCAACCCCACGAACTCGGCCAAGCTCGCCCAGTTCTTCCCGCCGCCGCGCCAGTCGCAGCTGACGGCGGAGACGCTGGCCAAGACGAACCCGATGCTCAAGCCCGAGCAGTTGCAGAAGGTCGTCATCGACGGCATCACCAACGGCGTGGTCAAGCCCAGTCACGCCGGGCAGGCCGAGCTGAGCCAGCAGGTGCGTGCCGGGCTCGACCCGCTGTGGAAGGCGGACGCCGACGTCGCGGCCGTCCTCGGCGGTGTCTGCGCCAAGATCCAGCCGCTGCTGGCGAAGTAGGGAAGCCGGACCATGTCCCAGACGGACACCAGGGTGGGCGGGGCCGCGGCCCCGCCCACCCGGGCCGGGTCGCGGCCGTACTGGACCAGCCGCCGCCGCGACCAGCTTACCGGTTACCTGTTCATCGCTCCCCAGCTGTTCGGCAGCGCCGTCTTCGTGATCCTGCCGCTGATCCTGGTGGTCTGGTACAGCCTGCACGAGTGGAACGTGCTGGCCGGCACGTTCGAGTTCGTCGGCGCCGAGAACTACTCGGCCCTCGCCGACGACGCCAACCTCGGCTCGGTGCTGCGGGCCACCGGCCTGTTCTCCGTCGGCCTGGTGGTGTTCAACCTCGCGCTGGCGCTGCTGCTGGCCGTCCTGCTCAACCAGAAGCTGCGCGGGACGATCCTGTTCCGCACCCTGTTCTTCTCCCCCGTGGTCGTCTCGCTGGTGGCCTGGACCATCGTGTGGGGGTTCCTGCTTCAGGACAACGGCGGCGTGAACGGCCTGCTCGACACCATCGGCGTGGACGGGCCGAACTGGCTGCGCGGTGAGGGCACCGCCATGCTCTCGGTGATCGTGGTGCAGGTGTTCAAGAACGTCGGCCTCAACATGGTGCTGTTCCTGGCCGCCCTGCAGGGCGTGCCGGCGGAGCTGTACGAGGCCGCCGAGGTCGACGGGGCCAGCCGGATGCGCCAGTTCTGGCGGATCACCGTGCCGCTGATCAGCCCGACGATCCTGCTCACCTCGATCATCACGGTGGTCGGCTCGTTGCAGGTCTTCGCGCAGATCGCGGTGCTCACCCAGGGCGGGCCGGGCACCTCGACCACGGTGCTCGTCTACTACCTCTACCAGCAGGCGTTCCAGTTCCACCACTTCGGCTACGGGGCCACGCTGTCGATCGTGCTGTTCGCCATCGTGCTCGCGCTCACCGTGCTGCAGTGGCAGATGCGTAAGAGGTGGGTCCACCATGAATCGTGATCTGTCGCGCCGGACCAAGCTGCTGCTCTACGGGGTGTTGCTGGTCCTGTCGGTCCCGTTCGTCTTCCCGACCTGGTGGATGGTCACCTCCTCGCTGAAGCCGATCGCCGACATCTTCAGCTTCCCGCCCCAACTGCTGCCGACGAGCCCGAAGCTCGACGCCTACCAGCGGGTGTTCGAGTTGCAGCCGTTCGGCCAGCAGTACCTGAACAGCCTCTACATCGCGCTGGTGGTCACCGTGGGCACGCTGGCCGTGGCCGCGCTGTCCGGGTACGCCTTCGCCCGGATCCGGTTCCGCGGCCAGAACGTGCTGTTCCTGGTGGTGCTCGCGGGCCTGCTCATCCCGAGCGAGGTGACGATCGTCCCGCTGTTCCAGATGTTCTTCAAGCTGGGCCTGGTCGACACCCACTGGCCGCTGATCCTGGTGCCGATCCTCGGCGCGCCGAGCGTCCTGGCGACGTTCATCATGCGGCAGTTCTTCATCAGCCTCCCCACCGAGTTGGAGGAGGCGGCGCGGGTCGACGGGCTGGGCCGCTTCGCGACGTTCTGGAAGATCGCCCTGCCGCTGTCCCGCCCCGCGCTGGGCGCCGTCGCGATCTTCACGTTCCTGCACAGCTGGAACCTCTACCTGGAGCCGATCGTGTTCCTCTCCTCGCCGGAGAAGTTCACCCTGCCCCAGGCGCTCACCCAGTTCGTCGACGCCTACGGCGGCCCGATGTGGAACGTCCAGCTCGCCGCGGCGTCGATGACCGCGCTGCCGGTGCTGGCAGTCTTCGTCATCGCCCAGAAGCAGTTCGTCGAAGGGCTGGCGCACACCGGGCTCAAGGGGTGACGGCGCCGGCCCCGCTGGTGGGCGTCGACATCGGCGGCACCAAGACGGCGGCGGCGCTGGTCGGACCGGACGGCGGGGTGCTCGGGCGGCGCCGGGCGCCCACCCCCGCCGAATCGGGCCCCGCGGCCGTGCTGGACACCGCCGCGCGGCTCGCCCGGGAACTGCTCGACGACGCCGGCACCGGTGGAGTCGGCGTGGGCACCGCCGGCACGGTCGATCCGGCCACCGGCACCATCCGGTACGCCACCGACAGCCTGCCCGGCTGGTCGGGTACCCGGGTCGCCGACGAGTTGGGCGAGCGGCTGGGCCGGCCGGTCCTGGTCACCAACGACGTCAACGCCGCCGCGCTGGGCGAGGCCTGGGTGGGCGCCGGACGGGGCCGGACGCACCTGCTGCTGGTCGCCGCCGGCACCGGCCTCGGCGGCGCCATGGTCCAGTCCGGCCGGCTGGCGACCGGCGCCCGGGGCGCCGCCGGCGAGGTGGGGCACCTGCCGGCGACCGGCGCCGAGCGGCTGCGCTGCGGGTGCGGCCGGCCCGGGCACCTGGAGGGCATCGCCTCGGGCACGGGACTGTCCGCCGCGTACGCGCTGGAGACCGGCCTCCGGATCACCGGGCAGGCCGTGGCCGAACGGGCGGCGACCGGCGAACCGGCCGCCCGACAGGTGGTGGACCGCGCCGCCACCGCCCTCGGCCGGGCCCTCGCGGGCCTGGTCGCGGTGCTCGACCCGCAGGCGGTGTTGGTGGCGGGCGGGGCCGCCGACACCCTGCTGCCGGGCGCCCGCGCCGCCTTCACCGCCGAACTGCCCGCGGCCTGGGCGGACGTGCCCCTGCTCGCCGCGACGCTGGGCGCCGACGCGGTCGTGGTGGGCGCGGCCCGGCTCGCCGGTGTCGCGGGCGGCGCACCGACCGTGGGCGACGACGAGAGGACGAGATGGTGAGTGTGTTCGACGACCTGGCCGGTGGCCTGGTGATCTCCTGCCAGCCGCTGCCCGGTGAGCCCGACGACCCGATGCGCGACCCGTACGTGCAGGCCCGGGTGGCCGCGTCGGTGGCACGGGGTGGCGCGGTGGCCATCCGGGCCAACGGCACCGCCGACGTGGCGGCGATCCGCGCCGCCGTCGACGTACCGGTCATCGGGTTGGACAAGCAGGGCGAGGACGGGGTGTTCATCACCCCGACGGCGACGCACGCGGTCGACGTCGCCGTGGCCGGGGCGCACATCGTCGCCGTGGACGCCACCGACCGACCCCGGCCGGACGGACGGACGTTCGCCGACACGGTCCGCGCGGTCCGGGAACGCACCGACGCGCTGGTCCTCGCCGACGTCGCCACGGCCGAGGAGGGGGTGGCCGCCGTGCGCGACGGCGCGGACGCGGTGGCCACGACGCTGTCCGGCTACACGCCGTCGAGCCCGCCCGGCGACGGCCCCGACCTGCCGCTGGTCGCCCGGCTCGCCGCGCTCCTGTCGGTGCCGGTGATCGCCGAGGGCCGGTACCGGAGCCCGGAACAGATCGACCAGGCCTTCGCGGCCGGCGCCCACGCGGTGGTGCTGGGCAACGCCGTCACCTCACCGCTATGGATCACCCGCCGGCTCGTCGCGGCCACCCGCCGCACGGGCGTGGCGAACGGGGTACGCCGGGGGTAGCCGATTCCCCACGGCGCGCCGGCTCAGGCGGCGGGTCCGGGGCAGCAGAGGGTCAGCGCCCCGGGCACCGCCCGCACCTTGAGCCGGGTGGTCTCGCCACGGGCGCCGCCGTCCAGCTCGTACGTGCGCGGGGCGGCGAGGCGTACCTTCACCTTCCGGCCCCGGGTGATCCGCACGAACGGCGACTCCTCCGAGCGGCCGGCGGCCATCCGGCCGAGGGTGCGCGCCCAGTCGACCGCACCGTTGGCGGTGGACACGCCGATCTCCAGGCAGCCGTCGTCGGGGCGGGCGTCGTCGAAGGCCGGGATGCCGCCGGTGATCGTGCCGACGTTGCCGAAGAGCACGCAGCTCGCCTCGCCGTCGAACCAGTCCGCGCCGTCGACGGTGATCCGGGTCCGCACCAGCTCCCCACGGACGTGCCGCAGCCCCGTCCACATGTACGCGAGGCGGCCGAGCCTGCCCTTGAGCTTCCGGTCGGCCTCCCGGATCAGGTCACCGTCGAAGCCGGCGCCCGCCATCACGGCGAAGTGCTCGCCGTTGATCCTGCCGAGGTCCAGGGTGCGGCGCGGGCCGCGCAGGCCGATCCGGACGGCCTCGGGCAGGTCCTCGGGGATGCCCAGGTTGGCGGCGAAGAGGTTGGCGGTGCCCGCGGGCAGGATGGCCATGGCGGTGCCGGAGCCGGAGAGGGCGTCGGCGCAGCGCTGCACCATGCCGTCGCCACCCCACACGAAGATCAGCTCGGCGCCCTTGCGCAACGCCTTGCGGACCTTCTTCGGCGCCTTGCGGCTCTTCGGCACCTCGTACCAGATCAGCCGCTCGACCCCGGCGGCGGCCAGCTCGGCACGCAGCTCGTCGAGGCCGCCGCCGAGGGTCTTCTTGCGGTGGGCGACGACCGCGACCGTGCCCACCCGGGTGGCGGTCGTCGCGCTGCTCGTGCTCATGGCCGCCGGTGATACCCAGCCCGGGCGGATGCCACGCCCGTGGGCGGGAGAGTTCGGTCACCCGGACCTCGACCGGAGACCGGCGGCGGTCGGCCACGAGTGTGGCCGGTCGGCGGGGCGCCACGGGACGCGCCCCGCCGACCGGTCGGGGCGGCCGGTGCGGGTGGGATACGGGCGAGGGGGGATGGCCCGGCCTCACCGTCGCGCCGGCCGCCGGCCCCGGGTGGACACGAACTGGTACGACAGCACGGCGAATCCTGGATGGCGCAGGAGCCTGCGGAACGCCTCCAGCTGGCCGGGTGACACCCCCGCCTCGATCAGCTCGGGCTCCAACTGCCGGGAGTTCGTCTCGTACAGCGAGGCGCCGACCGAGCCGCCGGGCCAGCTCTGCGAGTGGATGACCGTGTCGACCTCGACCAGCCCCGCCGACACGAGGTGCGCGTGCACGTCCTGCGCCCAGGCCAGGTCCGCGCCGTGGCTCTGCAGGATGCCGAGCATCGCGTCCGTCACCTGGGCGAAGAGCTTCGCCGCGTCGTCGCTCGGCGCGGTCAGCACGCGCAGCGGCGCGGTGCAGTCGAACTCCTCGACCACCAGCCACCCGCCCGGGCCCAGCGCGCCGGCCAACGTCCTCAGCACGTGCCGCCGCTGCGGCAAATGCAGCAGCACCAACCGCGCGTGGATCAGGTCGAAGGCGTCCCCGGGCGGGGGCTCGGTGCGCACGTCGTGCCGGCGGACGTCGAGGTTGGCCGCCGGGGCGAGGTGCGCGGTGTCGATGTCGGTCGCGAGCACCCGTCCCCGCGGGCCGACCGCCTCGGCCATGCTCCGGGCGACCGAGCCGCCGCCGGCGCCGATCTCCCAGCACACGGCGCCCGGGGCGAGCACCGGAGCGCCGATCCGGGCCGCCGTGATCGGGTCCAGGAACGACTCCAGCGCCCGCAACTGGGGCACCGCCTCGGGCGCGCCGTTGTCGAAGGTGTACTCGGTGTCAGGGCCGCCTGTCGGCATCGTCGCTCATTCCTGTCGGAGTTGGTCGGGTCAGGCGCGCGGAACCGGGCCAGAGCCCGGGCGCTGGTCGGGAAGCCGGCGGTTCCCCGGCCGAGGCGACGCTGAGCATCGCCGCCAGGCGGCCCGGCTCGGCGCGGGCCTCGGCCACCGGTCGGTCGTAGACCACCCGGCCGTACTCGAGCACCGCGATCCGGTCCGCGATCTCGATGGCGTGCGGGAGCTGCTGCTCGACGAGCAGCACGGTCAGCCCGGTGCCGGCCAGCCCGACGACGAGGTCACGCATCCGGGCGGCGAGTTCGGGGGCCAGGCCCTCGCACGGCTCGTCGAGCAGCAGCACCCGGGGCTGGCCGAGCAGCGCCCGGGCTATCGCCAGCATCTGCTGCTCGCCGCCGGAGAGCTGGTCGCCGCGATGGCGCAGCCGGGCCGCCAGCCGGGGCAGCAGCTCCAGGATCCGGGCGACCGTCCAGCCCTCACCGCCGGGCGTCGCGGCCCGCCACGGCGTCGCCGCGAGGGCCAGGTGCTCGGCGACCGTCAGCCGGGAGAAGACCCGCCGGCCCTGCGGGACGAGACCCACCCCGCACCGGGCGATCCGGTGCGGCTGCCGACCGGCGACCTGCACGCCGCCGATCTCGATCCGCCCGGCGTGGGGCCGCACCAACCCGGCGAGGGTGTGCACGAGGGTGGTCTTGCCGGCGCCGTTACGACCGACCACCGCCTGCACGGTGCCGGCAGCGACGTCGAGGGTGACCTCGTGCAGCACGATCCCGCCGCCGTATCCGGCGGTGAGCCGCTCCGTCCGCAGCATCAGGGCATCCCCTCCGCGTAGGCCTGCCGGACCTCTCCGGAGGCACGGATCTCAGCCGGCGTGCCGGTTGCCACCGTCCGGCCGTCCCGCAGCACGCTCACCTGGTCGCAGAGCGCGTAGACCAGGTCCAGCCGGTGCTCGACCAGCAGCACCGCGACGGCGCGCGGCAGGACCCGCAGGAACTCCACCAGCCGGCCGACCTCCACGGCGGACAGCCCGGCGGCCGGCTCGTCGAGCAGGAGCAGGCGTGGCCGGCCGGCCAGGGCCATCGCGATCTCCAGTTGTCGGCGCTGCCCGTGGGCGAGCTGGCCGGCGGGGACCGCCGCGACCTCGCGGAGGCCGACCCGGTCCAGCCAGGCGCCCGCCGCCCGCTCGGCGGCGGGGCGCCGCGCGCCCGGCCGCCACCGGCCGGGCCGCACCACGTGCGGAAGCGCGGCGACCACCACGTTCTCGGTCGCGGTCAGGGTCGACCAGACGGCGGGACGCTGGTGTATCCGGCCGACGCCCCGCCGGGCCCGGGCGGCCGGCCCGAGCCGGGTGACGTCCCGGCCGGCGAGGGACACGTGGCCGGCGCCCGCCCGGGTCGCCCCGGCGAGCACGTCGAGCAGGGTGGTCTTGCCGGCGCCGTTGGGCCCGATCAGGGCGTGCCGCTGGCCGTACTCGACGCGCAGGTCGACGCCGTCCAGCGCGGCCAGTGCCCCGTACCGGACCGTGACACCCCGGGCGGACAGCAGCGGCGTCATGCGCGTACTCCCGTCGGCTCCGGTCGCTCCGTGCCGGCGCCGGCCGGTCGTGCCGGCGACCCCGGGAGCAGCCGGCTGCGCAGTCCCGACCGGTGCGTCTCGCCGGGCAACAGGTAGACGGTGACGACGAACGCCAGGCCCAGCACCAGGGGCGCGTGCCCGGGCAGCACGCCGAAGAGCCAGTCCCGGGCGGCGATGACGATCACCGCGCCGACCAGGGCGCCGCCGATCGACGCGGCGCCGCCGACCACCACCCCGAGCAGCAGCAGGGCGGAGGTGTCGAAGCCGAAGTCGGCCGGCGAGACGAACTGCTGGGCGACCACGAGCAGCGAGCCCGCGGCGCCCGCGACCGCTCCCGCCGCCACGTGCACGGCCGCCACCTGCGCCGGCACCCGGTGGCCGCTGGCCCGCAGCCGGGCCTCGTCGTCGCGGCGGGCACGCAGCAGCAGACCGGCCCGGGTACGCAGGATCAGCAGCACCGCGCCGACCAGCACAGCGACGACAACCAGGACGTACAGGTAGCGCGCCCGGTCGGTGGCGAGCACCGGCAGCCCCCACAGGGGACGCACCGGCGGCACCCCGGCGAGCCCGTCGGTGCCACCGGTGACCGAACGCCACCGCCCGGCGACGATCACCGCCAGCTCGCCGACCGCCAGCGTGATCATCAGGACGATCACGCCCCGGGCGGACACCACCAGCGGGACCGTCGCCGCGGCCAGCGCCGCCCCGGCCACCGCCGCGACGGCCAGGTGCGCCACCCCCACGTCGGAGAGCCGGCTGCCGACGACCGCGCTCGCGTACGCGCCCGCCGCGTAGGGCGCGGTCTGCCCCAGGGTGGGCAGCCCGGCGACGCCGGTGAGCAGCGCGACGCTCACGCCCACCAGGCCCAACGCGAGCGTACGGGCGAGCAGCGCCGCGGTGTAGTCGTCGACCGCCCACGGCGCCAGGACCAGGCCGGCCAGGACGATCGCGGCGACGACGCGCCGTAGCGCGCGTACCGCCTCGTCCCTCACGACGCCCTCCGCGCCGTGGCCAGACCCCGCGCCCGCACCGCGAGGACGACGGCCATGGCGGCGAAGAGCAGGAACGGCGCGGCCGACGGGACGAGCGCCACCCCGAGGGTCTGGATCTGCCCGACGGCCAGGGCGGCGAGCAGGGTGCCGGTCATCGACCCGAGCCCGCCGAGGACGACGACCACCAGGGACAGCAGCAGCACCGCGTCGGCGGTGTCCGGTCCGGGGCCGATGATCGGCGCGCCGAGCACACCCGCGGCACCGGCCAGCGCCCCGGCGGCGGCGAGCACGCCGACGCGGATCCACGCCGGGTTCACGCCGAGCACGGCCACCATCTCGGCGTCGTCGACGGCCGCCCGGACCAGCATCCCGGCCCGGGTGCGGCGCACCGCGAGGTGCAGCAGCACGGCGAGCACGCCGGCGACGACGATGAAGACCAGCCGGTAGGCCGCGTAGCGGTGCCCGGCCACGGCCACCGACCCGTCCAGCGCCGCCGGCACCCGCACCGGGGGGTCGTCCGGCCCGAACGCCCCGACGAGCAGGCTGCCCCCGACCAGCGCCACCCCGAACGTCAGCAGCGCCTGGGTGAGGTGGCTGCGCGCGGCGACCCGGGTCAGCAGCCCGGCGACCAGCGCCCCGGCCGCGGTGGCGGCGACGACCCCGACGGCCAGTGCCAGCAGCAGGCTCGGCCACCCGCCGTCCAGCAGCGCGGCGGCCGTGTAGCCGCCGATGGCGTACAGGGTGCCGTGGGCCAGGTTCAGGATGCCGGCGACGCCGAAGCAGAGCACCAGCCCCGCGGCCGCCACGAAGACCAGCAGCCCGTAGGCCACCCCGTCCAGGGCCGGGACCAGGTACGGGTCGATCCGGAAGTCGACCGCCACGGCGTTCACCCGCCGACGGTCGCGAGGTCACCCACGATGGTGTTGGACAGCGCCCGGCCGTCCTGGCGCACCTGGCGCAGGTACCACTTCTGCACGGGCGCGTGCGTGGTCGGGGAGAACTGCCAGGTGCCGCGCGGGCTGGCGATCTGGCCGAGCTGGCCGATGGCCGCGTTGACGCTCTCGGGGGTGGGGTCGTCCCCGGCCGCCGCGATGGCCCGGTCCAGCACCGCCGCGGCGTCGTAGGAGGCCATGGCGTACGTGGTCGGGGAGCCGTCGTTCTTCGCCTTCCAGGCGGCCACGAAGGCGCGGTTCTCCGCGTTGTCCAGGTCGGGCGAGTAGTTGAGCACCGAGTACACGTCCCGGGCGGCCTCGCCCTGGGCGTCGAGCACCCCGCCCTCGGTCAGGAACCCGGCGGCGTAGAGCGGCAGGTCTTTGATCTCCGACTGCGCGTACTGCTTGACGAAGTCGACGGCCGCGCTGCCGGCGTAGAAGGTGTAGACGGCGTCGGCGCCGGAGGCCTTGATCCGGGCGAAGTACGGCGTGAAGTTGGTGGTCGCCGGGAACGGGGTGAAGGTGGTCTTGCCGTCGGGGTTGGCCAGCGTGCCGCCGGCCGCGACGAACGCGTCGGTGAAACCACGCAGTTCGTCCCAGCCGCCCTGGTAATCGGGGCCGATGGCGTAGACGCTGCCCTTGACGTTGTCGCGCACGTGCCGGGCGATCGCCTCACCGGGCTCGTCGGAGAGGTACGAGGTGTGCCAGATCCGGGACACGTCCTTCAGTTCCGGCCGCCCGTTCGAGCCGACGAACGGCACCTTCGCTTCGTTCAGCAGTGGGTAGACCGCCGCCACCGACCCGCCGCCGACGACGCCGGTCAACGCGACCACGCGGTCCCGCTTGAGCAGCTTCGTGGCGGCGGGCACCGCGGTCGCGGCGCCGTTGCCCTCGTCGGCGACGACGAGCTCCACCTGCCGGCCGCCGAGCTTGCCGTCGTGGGTGCTCAGGTAGAGCTCGAAGCCGGCGCGGATCTCCTTGCCGACGGCCTGGTACGTGCCGGAGAGCGACGCGAGCAGGCCGATCTTGATCGATCCGGTGGTACCGGCGTCCCGTTCGCCGTCGGCGCAGGAGGCCGTGGCGACCAGGACGAGCGCGAGCAGGGCCGCGACGCGGGCACGGCTGCGCCCGGGGGTGCTGAGAGGCATGTCTTCTCCAGGGGATATGGAAGTTCCGGCGGGGACGCCGGGTGTCAGCGGCTGCGGCCGAGTGCCGCCCGGGCCGCCGGGGTCAGCGCGTCGCCGATGCGGTTCGCCAGCTCGGTCATCTCGTAGGAGACCTTGCCGACGTCGCACTGCGGGTCGGCGAGCACGAGCAGGGACGCGCCGTCGTTGAAGGCCATGGAGAACATGAAGCCCCCCTCGAGCTGGGTGACGTTGGAGATCACCGCGCCGGCGTCGAAGAAGGCCGCGGCGCCCCGGAGCAGGCTCACCAGGCCGCTGCCGGTCGCCGCCAGCTGGTCCGCCCGGTCGGGCGGGAGGCCGCGGGTGGCGGCCACCATCAGGCCGTCGCTGGAGATCGCGATCGCATGGCTGACCTCGGTGGCGCGCTCGGCGAAGGCGTCCAGCAGCCAGCCGAGATCCTGGTGGTCGGTCACGTGTTCTCCCTGTCGGGTCAGTTGTTGATCAGGTGGGGCCGGCGGCCGGTGACTCCCCGCGCGTACGCGGCCATCGCGGTGGCCACCTGGGCCGGGTCTCGGTACTCGGAGCGTTGCTGCGGCACGGTGACGCCGCCGGGCACCAGGTGCTGTTGGGGCTGACGCCGGGGCAGGCCGGAGGCGGTGGTGGCGACGACCTCGGGCGCGTCGGCCCGGGCTGCGGTGCGCCAGGCGTCGTCGGCGGGGCTGGCCCACCCGGCCCCGTCCGGGCCGCCGTGACCGGCGTGGAACCAGTGGTTGACCTGCTCGAAGATGACGAGTTCCTGGGTGGTATCGGCGGCTGGCCCGGACCGCGCCGGGGTGGGGCGGAACTCTGGCACCACCGGCGGCCCCAGGTCGGCCGCCGACCGCCCGGCCCACGGCTGCGGACCGGTCGGGTGCGGTGACGGCTGCGGACCGGTCGGGTGCGGCGACGACTCCGGGCCCGTCGGGCGCGGTGACGGCTGCGGGCTTGCCGGGTACGGCGGCGGGGCGAGCGTGGTCCGCGCCACGCGCCGGGACGGCCGGGTGGGGGTGAGCAGGAACTCCTGCGGTGGCAGAGGACGGATGATCGACGCCGGGAGCGCCGCCTCGGCGATGGTGCCGCGGCGCGGGCCGGGACGGAGCTGGACGGCCGCGCCCAACCGGGCGGCTAGCTGTCCCACGACGACCAGGCCCATCGCCCGCACCGCCGCGACGTCGATGGCCGGCGGCCGGGCCAGCAGGTCGTTGAGCTGCTGGCGCCGCTGCGGGGAGAGCCCCACGCCCTCGTCGCTGACCTGGACGATCACCCGGTCACCGAGGCTGCGGCCGGTCACCCACGTCTCCGTTCCCGGCGAGGAGTATCCGGTGGCGTTGTCCATCAGCTCGGCCAGCAGGTGCACGACCTCGTCGACGGAGTCGGCCGCGACGGCGACGTCGCCGTCGACCATGCCGAGGCGGATCCTCGCGTAGTGCTCGATCTGGCTCTGCGCGGCCTGGCACACCTGTTGCAACGGCACGTCGTGCTGGCGTACCCGGCCGACCCCCACGCCGCCGAGCACGAGCAGGCTCGCGTTGATCCGCCCCATCCGGGTGGCCAGGTTGTCCAGCGTGTACAGCTGGTCGAGTCGTTCGGGGTCGGTCTCGTCCCGCTCGACCCTGTCGACCTGTGCCAGTACCGCGTCGACCAGCCGCTGCTCCCGGCGGCTGAGGTGGATGAAGATGTCGGCCGTGTTGGCCCGCATGACCGCCTGCTCGGCCGCGGTACGCACGGCCGCCCGGTGCACGGCGGCGAAGGCCTTTCCCACCTCGCCGATCTCGTCGCCGTTGGACGGCTCCAACGCGTCCGTGGTCTCCCGGCGGGCCAGCTCGTCGGGGTCGACCGACGAGCTGTCGGGATGCTGGAGCCGGGCCACCACCTGTGGCAGCCGTTCGAACGCGACGGCGTTCGCCGCGTCCCGCAGCCGGCGCAGCCGCCGCGTGATCTGCCGGGCCACCGCCCAGGTGACGAGCGCCGTGAGCAGCAGGGCCGCCACCACGGCGGCGGCCTCCACCGCCGTCCGCCGCCGCTGGTCGGCGTGGGCGGACCGGATGTCGTCGAGCACCGCCGCGTCGACCCGTTGGCGCAGCTCGGCCAGGCGGACGGACCACTGCTGGGTCGCGGAGATCCATTCTCCCGGGTCCAGCCGCAGCCGGCTGCCCGCCCGGGTCCTCGACACCTCGTCCTGCAGTCGCTGCAACAGCAGGGCGTCCTCGCCGCTGCCCGCCTGTTCCCACCAGCCCCGCCAGGCGGGCCGGGCGAGCGCCAGGAAGGACAGGCTGGACTCGGTGAAGCCGGATCGGGCGGCGGTGATGTCCTGCTGCATGGCGGGCGTGAGCTGGTCGACCGTGACCGCGCGCAGGACGGCGACCTGCTGCTGGCCCGCCGCCTCGGCCACCTTGGACAGCGCCGCCGAGGCCCGCATGCCGTCCGCCACCCGGGCGTTGACCGCCCCGAGGGTGATGCTCTCGCGGAGGCTCAGCAGGTCGGCGATCGCAATCCGGTAGCTGAACGTCATCGCCGAGACCGAGGCGTGCGCCGCCGTCCGCACCTGCGCGCGCAGCGGCGGTAGATCCTCCAGCGCCAGGTCGATCCGTTGCAGCGCGGTCCTGCTGGGGTCGGGTCCGGAAGGCACCCGCGTCCGCTGCCCGCGGTAGCGGGCAACGGCGTCGTCGGTGGCCCTGGTGGCGTCCACGAAGGCTTCCTGCTGCTCCGTCCCGCCCCGGCTCAGCAGGTCTGCGGCGACCACCCGCTCGCGTTGCAGCCGGTGGGCCAGGTCGCCCGCCTCGGCGCCGAGGTGCGCCAGCAGCCCCAGCTCGCTCGCGCGGGTCGTCTGCCGGGCGCTCTCGGTCAGCGCGAGGCCGGCGAATCCCATGACGGCGACCAGCGGGGCCGCGACGATGAGGCGCATCCGGGTGGCGATCTTCCAGCTGCGGCGGCTGGTCGGGTAGGGTCGGGCCGCGTGGGACCTTGTGCTCGACGCCAAGACTGACTCCCGCGACTCATCTAAGACGGCCAGTGCGCACCTTGCCGTTTGCACGTCTCATTCGGCCGGAACCCGAGCCCGCAGACCAGACCTGACGGTGGTACAAACGGCTCGTACCACCATCTGTACCCAGCCTCGGCAGCGCCGCCCCCACCCCGCCGTCGCGGTCCCGCCGCAGGTCAGGACCGCCCGGACCGCCCGCCCGACGGACGCGGTGGGACATCCGCCTCCGGCTGGCCGCCGAGCACCTGACCGATCAGCTCCCGCAACTCGTCGATCGCCGCGACGACCGCCTGCGGATCGCGGGCGTCGCGCCGGACGACCGGCGCCGCGACGGTCGGGCCGGGCCGCTCCACGTCGCCGGACCGGGGGCCCCGGCGACCGTCCGCCGCCAACTGCTCCTGCGCCACCTGCGGCCACAGCGCCGCCAGGCGACCGTCGGTGCCGAGCACCTCGTCGCAGCGGACAGCGAACTCGTGGCTGCCGTACCGGCGGCCCGACTCGACCGCGGCGACCGTCTCGCGGCTGAACCGCACCCGCTCCGCCAGGGCCCGCTGGGTCAACCCCTGCCGGACACGCCAGGCACGCAGTTCGGAGCGGAACCGGTGCATGGCACCGGAGCCGGTGACACTTGGCGGGGGTGTGCGATCCATGTGTTCACCTTCGCGACGCCGACGACGGAATCGACATCGGCGTCAATCGACGTTGGGCGATGACCGGGCATTCGCAGGGGACAATTCTTAACCCACAACCCGACAAGTGTGAAGATGCGACTTCAGAAAGTAGTCACCGGCGCCCGGGGCCGCCGTCCGGCCCCGGCGGCCCACGGGGTTCGCGCGCACCCACCGGGAGCCCGCGCGCCACCAGCCGGCCCACCAGGAGTACCACCGGAGCGTCACCGCGCGACCTCCGGTCAGCTGGCGACAGGCGTCGCCGGGCCGTCGGACGATGCGACGGCATCGATGACCACGGGCAGGCTCCGGTGCGCCCGGAAGGCGGCATTGACCTTGTAGGAACGGTGATGGCCGGCCGCCAGGCGCAGGCCGGGAATTGCTTGGGCGAGCCGGGTCAGCGCCACTCGCGCCTCCAGTCGCGCCAGTGCCGCACCGATGCAGAAATGGGGACCGTACCCGAACGAAAGGTGCGCGTCCGCGTCAGGCCGGTGCGGATCGAATTGTTCCGGACAGGCGAAGACCGCCGGATCCCGATTCGCGGCGCCGATCAGCAGCAGGCAGCGTGCTCCCGCCGGAACGGTGACGCCCCCCATGGTCACCGACCGACGGGTCACCCGCAGCCAGCCGTCGATGGCGGGCGCGAACCGCAGCGCCTCGGTCAGGAACGCGGGGATCCGCCGGGGATCCTCGCCGAGTTCCCGCCACCGGCCCGGGCTCGACAACGCCTGGTCCAGCGCGTGGGCGAGCAACCCGGCCGTCGTCTCGTGCCCGGCGACGAGAAGGTTGAACACGATGCTCGACACCTCGGCGGTGGTGAGCACCCCGTCGTCGCCGTCGCGGTACGCCAGCAGCTGACTGACGTAGTCCTCGCCGCGCCGGGCGCCGTCGAGCCGGGCGCGGACCAACCGCTGGCAGTAGTGCCAGAACTCCAACAGGCCCCGGGCGAGCCGCACCTGCTCCGCCGGATCCGGGCGGCCCCAGATCAACGCGATCTGGCCGTCCCCCCAGGCCCTGACCCGCCCGATGTCCCCCTTCGGCACGCCGAGGATGTCGAGCAGCACCAGCAGGGGCAACTCGGCGGTGAACGCGCCGACGAGGTCGGCCCGCCCGCCGGAGTGGGCGACGAGCCGGGACACCAGTTCGTCGACCCGGCGCTGGACGATCGCGCCGTAGCGGTGCTCGACGCGCTCGGCGGTGTTGGCGAAGGTCGCCCGCAGCGCCCGGCGGGTCCGTGGGTGCACGGGGGGATCCGCGGCGGCGGTGGTGGGTGGCGCGTCGAGCTGCGCGAGGATCCCCATCGCGTCCGGGCAGACGTCATAGATCGGGGCGAGGGTGAGCGCGTTGCCGAAGGCTTCGGTGTCACCGAGCGCGCGGCGGACGTCGGCGTGCCGCGAGATCAACCACAACCCCAGGTCCGGATCGTGGTGCACGCGCTCAGGATCGGCGAGAAGCCGCCGCCACACCTGTGCGGGATCGGTGAGATAAGCCCCCACGAACGGATCCAATCGCATGACCGCCTCCTGGAGTGCCATGACAGCGGACCAATTAGCCGGACGACCACCGAGGCCCCCGGGTAATCGCCGGACGCCTTTCACGGTGCGCCCATTCCGGGATCAAGTCAATATCAGCGTCCTTCAATGTAGAGATACGCGATTATGAAGACCTCGACGCCGCGCCCGCCGCCTCGTCCTGCAACTTGCGAGATGCCCCTTGCCCACTGACAGTGGCGATGAACAGGGTAAACGACCCGGCTGCGAGCATCGGGCCGTTAGATCGGCCGGCCCGCCCGCGTGTCGGCCACAGCCGAGCGGATATGCGTCCGTCCTCGACCATCACCCGCCCGGCATGGCGCACCGGTCGACTTACACACCGCGCCAGAAATGGCGTCGTCCCGCTTTCGAGAGCGGGACGGTCCAGTGCCGGAAGGAAGATCCTCGGTACGAACGCGACGGGCCCGGGACGAACGGCCCGCCCCGCCGCGCCGGCGCGCACTCCCGCCGGCACGCGGGCTCACGACCAGCCGACGCGGCGGGCTCACGACCAGCCGACGCGAGCCACACGCTCACGTCGGGCCGGGCGGCCGGCGACGATCCACCGGCCGGCCCGGCCCCGGTGTCACAGAGTGCGGGCGAGGCGATCGGCGAGGATGCGGGTGAACCGCGACGGGTCGGCCAGTTCCCCGCCCTCGGCGAGCAACGCCAGGCCGTAGAGCAGCTCGGCGGTCTCCTTCAGCGGCTCCTCGGTGCCACCCTGCTCGTGCGCCTTGCGCAGCCCGGCGACCAACGGGTGCCCGGGGTTGAGCTCCAGGATCCGCTTGACCGACGGCACCTCGTGCCCCATCGCCCGGTACATCTTCTCCAGCGTCGGGGTGATGTCCTGCGCGTCGCCGACGACGCAGGCGGGCGAGGTGGTCAGCCGGGACGAGAGGCGGACCTCCTTGACCGAGTCGGCGAGGGTGGTGCCCATCCAGGAGAGCAGGTCGGCGAAGTCCTGGCGCTGCTGCTCGCGCTCGGCCTCGGCCTCCTTCTTCTCCTCCTCGGTGTCCAGGTCGACCTGCCCCTTGGCGATGGAACGCAGGGGCCTGCCGTCGTACTCGCCGACCCGCTCGATCCACACCTCGTCGACCGGGTCGGTGAGCAGCAGCACCTCGTAGCCCTTGGCGCGGAACGCCTCCATGTGCGGCGAATTCTCGATCATGGAGCGGGAGTCGCCGGTGGCGTAGTAGATGTCGGCCTGCCCCTCCTTCATCCGGCCGACGTAGCCGGCGAGGTCGGTGGGCTCGGCCGGGTCGTGGGTGGAGGCGACCGAGAGGATCTCCAGGAGGGTGTCCCGGTTCTCCGTGTCGTCGATCAGGCCCTCCTTGACCACAGCCCCGAACTCGGTCCAGAAGGTCCGGTAACGCTCGGCGTGGTTGGCCTTCATGTCCTTGACCGTGGCCAGGATCTTCTTGACCAGCCGGCGGCGGACGACCTGGATCTGCCGGTCCTGCTGGAGGATCTCCCGGGAGATGTTCAGCGACAGGTCGTGCGCGTCGACGACGCCCTTGACGAAGCGCAGGTGGTTGGGCATGAGCGCTTCGCAGTCGTCCATGATGAAGACGCGCTTGACGTAGAGCTGCACGCCGCGGCGGCCCTGCGGGGCGAACAGGTCCAGCGGGGCGTGCGAGGGGATGAAGAGCAACGCCTCGTATTCGAAGGTGCCCTCGCCCTTCATGTGCACGATGTCCAGCGGGTCGGCCCAGTCGTGGCTGACGTGCTTGTAGAACTCCTTGTACTCGGCCTCGTCGACCTCGTCGCGCGGCCGGGCCCAGAGCGCCTTCATCGAGTTGAGCGTCTGGGTCTCGGTCTTGGTCTCGTCGCCCTCGCCGGGGCGCTCGACGGTCATCCGGATCGGCCACGCGATGAAGTCGGAGTAGCGCTTGACGATCTCCCGGATCGTCCACTCGGCGGTGTAGTCGTGCAGGCTGTCCTCGTCGTCGGCCGGCTTGAGGTGCAGGGTCACCGAGGTGCCCTGCGGCGCCTGCTCGACCGGCTCGACGGAGAAGGTGCCCTCGCCGGCCGACTCCCACCGGGTGCCGCCGCTCTCCCCCGCACGGCGGGTCACCAGCTCCACCCGGTCGGCGACCATGAACGCCGCGTAGAAGCCCACGCCGAACTGGCCGATCAGCTCCTGCCGCGCCCCCGCGTCGGAGGACTCGCGCAGCTTGTGCAGCAGCTCGGCGGTGCCGGACTTGGCGATCGTGCCGATCACCTGGACGACCTCGTCGCGGGACATGCCGATGCCGTTGTCCCGGACGGTCAGTGTGCGCGCCGCCTTGTCGACCTCGATCTCGACGTGCAGGTCGGAGGTGTCGACCTCCAACTCCTTGTCGACCAGCGACGCCAGGCGCAGCTTGTCCAGCGCGTCCGACGCGTTCGAGATCAGTTCACGCAGGAAGACGTCCTTGTTCGAGTAGATCGAGTGGACCATCAGCTGGAGCAGCTGACGCGCCTCGGCCTGGAACTCCAACGTCTCGGCCTGGTTGCTCACACCGTGTCCTTTCTTCCTCGTAAGCCCACCGCGGGTACACGGAAAGGATACGAGCCGTCGCCGACGACGGATCGACGGGACCGCGGCCCGTCGACGGCCGCCCGTTGCCCCGGGGCCGTACCGTCGCAGATGGCGTCGCCGTCGCCGCCGGAAGAGCCGAGGCTGGTGCGACCGCCGGTTCGGGCGGTCAGTACGGTGGGGATGTGTCTCTATGGATGGCCGCGATGTGGGGACTGGTCGGCAGCGCGGTGGCCGAGGCGCTGAACCTCTCCGGGATGATGCGCCCGACCAGCGAGTCCGGGGGCCGGTGGCAGTGGCCGTGGCGGGACCGGCGGGACGCGCCGATCGTCGTGTTCGCGGTGCTGCTCAGGACCGTGGCCGGCACCGGCCTCGCCGCCGCGGCCGGGGCGGGTGGCCTGGCCACCACGGCGTTCGCCAGCTTCACCTTCGGAGTCGCGGCGCCGCTGGTGATCGCCAAGATGTTCGACCAGGTCCGGGTGGCGGACCGGCCGACCGACGCCGGCAACGACGGCCCGAGCGGCGAGCACGATGACGGCGCGTGAGAGCCTGCTGGGCAGGTTCGTCGCCGCGCTGGCCGCCCGGCCGGCCACCACGAGCGCGACCGTCCCCCTGCGGGCCAGGACGAGGCTCGCCGCCGCGCTGGCCGCGCGGCCGGTGGCCGGCCGGGTCACCGGGCCGCTCCCCCACCCCGGGGACGACGGCGACGGGAAGCTGACCCACCGGGTCAGGACCGTACTGGCCGGCGTCCTGGGCATCACCCCCGACCAGCTACGGGTCGACGCCGACGGAGACGTCGGCATCCGCGCCGGATCAGCCATGATCTTCGTACGGGCGCAGGACGACCCGCCGCTGGTCGACGTCTTCTCCCCGTTGCTCACCGGCGTCGAACCGACCGAGTCCTTGTACCGGCGGCTCTCCGACCTGACCAACGGCCTCGTGGTGGGGCGCGTCTACTGCACCGGGGACACCGTCTGGGCGTCCATCCCCGTGTTCGGGCAGGACTTCGCCCCCACCCACCTGCTGCTGGCCCTGCGCGCCATGATCGCAATCGCCGACGACCTCGACGACCAGCTCCGGCGGGAGTTCGGCGGCAGCCGTTTCTTCGGCTCCGAGTCCACCGGCCTGGTGGCGGTGCCCGATCCGACCGGCTACCTGCGCGACCTCGACCGGGCCGGCGCGAACGGGGCCGGAAGCGTCCTGGTCGATCTGCTGGCCGACCGGGGACGGACGGCCGAGCTGCGGGTCCGCGCGGACCACGGCGACTGGCACGCCGCCGCCCGGCTCGCCGCACTGCTCGCCGCACAGGGCGACACCGACGAGGCCGAGCGCTACTGGCGGGTCGCCGCCGAGCAGGGCGATCCGCGCGCCCGCGACGAGTTGGCCACCCTGCTGGCCGCCCGGGGCCGGCCCGACGAGGCGATCGGCCTGCTCCGGCAGGCGGTCGACGGCGGCGACTGGCGGCACCTGCCGCTGCTGCTGACGCTGCTCACCGAACGCGGCCTGGTCGACGAGGCGGTCGCGCTGCTGCGCCGCCGGGCGGCCGACCAGGGCTGACCACCACCGCCCGCACCCGGATGAGGCGACGCCGCACCGGCGCGGGCGTCCACGCCGCCGTTCCCGCAACCGTGCCCGGCGGCGCAGCGGCGCTACCCCGCCGCCGTCGGTAGCCGGCGACCCGGATCCGGGCGGAGAGGTGTCGGAGGGCGGTTGCCCGGGTACGGAGAGCGGCTGGGGTGCCGGCGGACGCGCAGCTTGGGCCGGGTGCCAGGATGTGCGGATAACACCAGCAAGGGGCATCGGGCAAGGGTCGTCCGGCCCGGAAGTGAGGGCTGCGATGAGGGGCCACCGAGGGTGACGCGGCCCACGGGAGACCTGTTCGCCGACGGCGGGGAGACCGGGCGGCTGATGGCGCGGCTGGACTGGGCGGCCACCCCGCTCGGCCCGGTCGACGACTGGCCGCAGAGCCTGCGCGCGGCCGTACGGATGCTGCTCTCCTCCCGTTACCCGATGCTGCTGCTGTGGGGCGACCGGTTCACCCAGCTCTACAACGACGCGTACTCGGCGCTGATCGGCGACAAGCATCCCGGCGCGCTCGGCGACGACGTCCGGGTCACCCTCGCCGAGGGCTGGGACGTGCTGGCCCCCCTGATCGACGAGGCGATGGCGACCGGGGTGGCCAGCTGGGTGCCCGCGCTGCGGCTGCTGCTCGACCGGGCCGGCTACCGCGAGGAGGCGTACTTCAGCGTCTCGCACGCCCCGGCCCGCGACGACGACGGCCGCACGGTGGGCGTGCTCACCGTGTGCAGCGAGGTCACCGACCAGGTCGTCGGCGAACGCCGGCTACGCCTGCTGCGCGACGTGTCCCTGGGCGGCGACGGGCGGACCGTCGACGTCGCGAGCACCTGCGCCCGGCTCACCGAGGCCCTCGGCGGCCACCCGTCGGACGTCCCGTTCGCCGCAATCTACCTGCGCGAGGGGCGGCTGCTGCGCCGCGCCGCCTGGGTCGGCGGCGAGCCGGTGGCCGAGGCCCTGCCGGACACGCTGCCCACGGGCGGGGAAGGTGGGTGGGGGCTGCCGGCGGCGGCCACCGGCACGACGACCGAGGTGACGGGTGTCGCCCAGCGGCTCACCCTGCCCGGGGGCCCCTGGGGCGACCCGGTCCACACGGCCCTGGCCCTGCCGCTGCCCTCGGCCGAGGCCGGCCAGCCGCTCGGGGTGCTGGTGGCCGGGGTGAGCCCCAACCGCGGGCTGGACGAGGCGTACCGGTCGTTCTTCGCGCTGCTGGCCCAGCAGGTGGCCGTCGCCGTGCGCAACGCGCGGGCCTACGAGGAGGAACGGCGGCGGGCCGAGGCACTCGCCGAGCTGGACCGCGTCAAGACGAGCTTCTTCACCAACGTCAGCCACGAGTTCCGCACGCCGCTGACACTGATGCTCGGCCCGCTGGCCGACGCGCTCAACGACAACGAGCACCCCCTGCCGGCGGCGCAGCGGGAGCGCGTCGACACCGCCTGGCGCAACGCCACCCGGCTGCTCACGCTGGTCAACAGCCTGCTCACCTTCTCCAGCCTGGCGGCCGGGCAGGGGCACAGCGAGGCACGCGAGGTCGACCTGGCCGGGCTCACCGCCGACCTGGCCGGGGTCTTCCGGGCGGCCGTCGAACGCGCCGGGCTGCGGCTGGAGGTCGACTGTCCGCCGTTGCCCCGCCCGGTCCGCGTCGACCCGGTCAACTGGGAACGGATCGTCACCAACCTGCTGTCGAACGCGCTGAAGTACACGTTCGTCGGCCGGATCCGGGTCGGCCTGGCGGCCGACGACGAGGAGGTGCGGCTGACCGTCGCCGACACGGGCATCGGCATCGGCGAGGCGAGCCTGCCCCGGCTCTTCGAACGGTTCCACCGGGTACGGGGCGTCCGGTCGCGCAGCATGGAGGGCACCGGCATCGGGCTCGCCCTGGTCCGCGAGCTGGCCCGCCTCGAGGGCGGCGACGTGCGGGTGGAGAGCGAGGTCGGGGCGGGCACCACGTTCACCGTGGCGCTGCCCTGGTCCGCCGCGGGCCGGGCCGCCGGGCCGGTGACGGACGTGGCGGGGACCGGGGACGCGGCCCGGGCCGCCGCCCGCGAGGCCGCCGGCTGGCTGACCGACCCGGCCCGGGCGGCGGCGTCCGCGCCGGCCGGCCCGCCGTCGCCGGCGTACGGTGCGGTGGAGGCGCTGCGGGACGCGCGCATTCTCGTCGCCGACGACAACGCCGACATGCGCGCCTACCTGGCCCGGCTGCTGACCGGACAGGGCTGGCGGGTGGAGACCGTCGGTGACGGCCGGCAGGCACTGGCGGCGATCCACCGGGCACGGCCCGACCTGGTGCTCACCGACGTAATGATGCCCGACGTCGACGGCTTCGAGCTGGTCCGCCGGCTGCGCGCGCAGGCCGGCACCCGAGGGCTGCCGGTGGTGGTGCTCTCCGCCCGCGCCGGCGGGGACGCCAGCGCGGCGGGACTCGACCTGGGCGCGGACGACTACGTCGTCAAGCCCTTCGCGGCGACCGAACTGATCGCCCGGATCCGGGCCGCCCTGATCCGCGCCCGCACCCCGCAGCGCCGCCCGGCCGACCCGGCGCCGGAGGCGGACGACTCCGCCGGGGCGGCCTTCCCGGCCGGTACGGACCCCGTGGTCGACGTCCCGGCGGTCGCGCCGGGCATCACGCCCCCGGTCGGGCACGGAGCACGGGACGGGGGCGAGAGGGCGGCACCGGCACACCCGACCGCGTTGGACACCGGGTGGACGTACCCGTCGCGGCCCACGTCGGCCGCCGCGATGCGCCGGAACGTGCGGGCCTCGCTGGAGTCCCTCGACCTCGATCCGGACACCGTCGAGGACCTGCTGCTGGCCGCCTCCGAGGCGGTCAACAACGCCGTCGAGCACGCCCAGCGCCCGACGCGGCCCGAGGTCCGGGTGCGGCTGCGGGTGGCCGACGGCACGGTGCGGATCTCCGTGCGCGACTTCGGCACCTGGCGGGACCGCCGGCCGGCCATGGACCGGGGACGCGGCGCCACGCTGATGAAGGCGTACGGCGACGTGCGGATGTTCTCCACCGCCGAGGGCACCACCGTCACCATCGAACGCCGGCTGCCGCCCGCGTCCTGAGCGGCGCGGCAGGCGGGTCAACCGCGATCGGCGCGGAACTCCTCGTCCTCCCGCCGCTCCCGTGCCTCGCCCGCCAGGGACGCGTCGGCGGCGCGGCGCAGCGAGCGGTGCCGGGAGAGGTCCTCGCGGGCCGGCGCACCCTGCCGGGCCCGCCCCGCCGGCTGGGCCGGCACCCGGGGGGCGTCCCCGGGCTCGGTGACCAGGTCCTCGGTCTCCTGGACCAGGTAGTGCGGCCGGCGCTTGGTCTCGTAGTAGATCCGGCCGATGTACTCACCGATCACGCCCAGGATGGTCATCTGGATGCCGCCGAGCCCGATCACGCTGACGATGATCGTGGTGTAGCCGGGAACGTCGATGCCTTTGCTGACCGCGTCGGCGACCACCCACGCCATGTAGACCACCGCGATGAGGGTGAGGAACAGGCCGCCGTAGATGGCCAGCCGCAACGGCCGGTTGTTGAACGACAGCAGACCGTCGAACGCGTAGTTGAAGAGCTTGCCGAACGTCCACCTGCTCCGGCCCGCCTGCCGGGTCTCGTTGCGGTGCGCGACCACCACCGTCCGGAAGCCGATCCAGGAGAACAGCCCCTTGGAGAAGCGGTTGTACTCCGGCATCGCCAGCACCGCGTCCACGGCGAGGCGGGACAGCAGCCGGAAGTCGCCCGCCCCGTCCAGCAGCCGCACGTCGATCCACCAGTTGACCACGCGGTAGAAGGAGCGGGTGGCCAGCATCCGCAGGAACCGGTCGCCACGCCGGTCCCGGCGGGCGATCACCTGGTCGAAACCCTGCCGGTACAGCGCCACCATCTCGGGCAGCAGCCGCGGCGGATGCTGAAGGTCGGCGTCCATGATGACGACCGCGTCCCCGGTGGCCCGCTCCAGGCCGGCCAGCATCGCCGCCTCCTTGCCGAAGTTCCGGCTCAGCGACGTGTAGCGCACGGACGGATCGGTGGCCGCGAGGCGGCGCAGGGCCACCAGGGTGTCGTCCTCGCTGCCGTCGTCGACGTACACCACCTCGATGTCGACGTCGGACAGTTCAGCGGTCGCGGCGGTCACCGCCGCGTGCAGCCGCTCCACCGACGCTTCCTCGTTGAAACAGGGCACCACCACGGACAGGCGCACGCCCGTCACCCCGCCCGGCCCGGGACCGGGCGAGGCCCGGCGCCTCGGCGCCGGGCGCTCACCTGGTCACAGGCGGTAGACGAGCACACCATCGATCTCCTCCCGGGTGATGCCCAGGCCGTCGATCGGCCGGGCCGCGATGCCCTCCCACGGCGTCCCCGCGGCCCAGCCCGGCAGGGCCACCACGGACCGCACCCCGATGCTGCGCAGATAGGCCACGCTGCCCGCGTCGGGGAAGGTCGCCGTCGCGGCCCGGGTCTGCGCCTGGGTGGCGGGTTCGAACCCGGCCAGGCCGTTCGTCACCCGGGGGAACCCGTCGGTCGTCCACAACATGAAGATCAGGTCCACGATGCCACCGGCGGGCAGCACCAGGGTCGGCTCCACCGCCGCCACCGTACGCATCGCGGCCGGCGGGGGCGGGACCACCGGATGCGCCGTCCGGTTGACTCCCTCCACCGCGACCAGCGCCAACGGCACCAGCAGGAGCACCGGCGCCAGGAACCGGAGTGCGCCCCGGACCGACCATCGCCGTACCGCCTCGGCGAGGACCGTCACCGCGCCCGCCGCCAGCACGGCGAGCACCAGGCTGGTCCAGTGCATCATCCGGCCGGGCGTACGCAACGCGTCCCATCCCGGCAGGTGCTTGGACAGCGTCAGGTAGCCCGGGTCACCGTCGCCGCCGAGGGTGGCGCCCAGGCCGAGCAGCACCGTACCGAGCACGCCGAGCCCCAGCGCGACCCGGTGCCGGGCCGGATACACCGAGACGAACAGCCCTGCCACGGCCAGGGCGAGCAGGGTCATTCCGGGCAACAGCGCCATCTCCGGCGGCCAGGACAGCTGTTGCCGGGCCACCTCGTGCCGTTCGCCCCACCACCACGAGTCGGCCGGTGCGGTGATGAACCCGATCAGCGGCGGGGAGAACATCTCCGTCCAGTCCAGCGTCCGTACGGCCTGCGGGTTGAGGTCGACGATCTTCAGGTAGACCAGGCCCAGCAGCAGCGTCGCCGCGCCGAAGACGGCGCCACCGGCCAGGTCCGCGACCAGCAGCCGCCGGCCGAACTCGGGGCGTTGCCCGCGCCGCCACCACGACCAGCCGTAGCAGCCGGCACCGACCAGCACCACGGCCAGCAGGAAGTACACCAGCGGCAGCCCGATGCCGAAGCCCAGGCTCACCTGCCAGGCGGCGACCAGCCATCCCGCCAGCGCCCAGCCCGGCCGGCTCCGCTCCGGCCGGTACCCGTGCCGCAACGACCAGCCGTGACCACGGGCCAGCATCGCCAGGCACAGCGCGATCCCGCCGCTGGACAGGATGTTCAGGTGACCGGCGTGCGCCAACCGCCAGGGCGCGTACGCCCACGCGATCCCGGCGACCGCGCCGCCCAGCCGGCCCGACCCGAGTTGCCTCGCCAACGCGTACGCCCCGACGAACGCCAGCGCGTGCACCAGCACGTACGTCACGTTGTACCGGATCAGGGCGGCCTCGAAGCCCGACCCGATCATCCCCAGCGGGGCGTACCCGAGCAGGGTGTCGCTGTAGGCGAACGTGTACTTCTCGGGGAAGAACGTGTTCGAGTGCCACAGGCCGAGCGGGTTGCTGGACAGGGCGTGCCCGCCCCAGGCCATCTGCCACGCCTGCAACGTCGGGTCGCCGATGTCGCCGGGCACGGTGCTCGCCGGATGTCGCATCGTCGGCCACGTGAACACCACGGCCAACAGCAGTCCGCCGAGTGTCGCCAGCGTCCATTCGTGTCGCAGCCAGCGCCAGCGGTCCCTCCCGCCCGGGTCCCCGGCGGCGGGAACCTGGTGGTCGTGGTCGGCGGTTTCAGCGGGCGGACGGGCGTCCGTGGACCCGGTGGTCATGAAGATAGATCATCCACGATACAGAGCGTGATGTCGATCCGCGTCCCACGAAACCACCACGCAACCCGCACGACACGTCCGGTTTACAGGCTTATCACCCCACCCACCGCACCACCCTCCCCAAAGATCCACCCGCACCCAACCCCGACCACGCCCTCCCACACACTCCACCCCGCCCCGCACTCCCGCCGCCGCGCTCCCACCGCCCCACCTCCGCGATCTTGCACTTTGTGCCCATGATTCGCGGCATACGCCGGCTTTGCAAGGGCAGAAAGTGCAAGATCGCCGAGGCGGGGGGGGGGGGGGGGGAAGGCGCAGCGGGTTGTGAGGGGTT
>NZ_JBEYVB010000025.1:39047-88962 GCF_040643815.1 Micromonospora sp. NPDC047074 | reverse complement strand
GGGGCGGGCGGCGGGGGGCGGGGGCGGGGGCGGGCGGGGGGTCAGGCTACGACGGAGACCATGCGGCCCTTGACGACGATGACCTTGCGGGGTTCCTTGCCGGCCAGCGCCGACCCGACCGCCTCCAGTGCCGCCGCGCGGACGGTCTCCTCGGACGCGTCGGCGGGCACCTCGACCCGGCCCCGCACCTTGCCGTTGATCTGCACCGGGTACGTCACCGTCTCCGCGACCAGCAGCGCCGGGTCGGCGGTCGGGAAGTCCGCGTACGTCAGGGAGGTGTCGTGCCCCAGCCGGCGCCACAGTTCCTCGGCCACGTGCGGGGCGAACGGCGCCACCATCAGCACCAGCGGCTCGGCCACCTCGCGCGGGGTCTCCGCCAGCCGGGTCAGCCCGTTGGTCAGCTCGATCAGCTTGGCGATCGCGGTGTTGAACCGGATCGCCTCCATGTCGCCGCGGACCCCGTCGACCGTCTTGTGCAGCAACCGCCGGGTCGCCTCGTCGGCGGGCGCGTCGGTGACCCGCAGCGCCCCGGTCTGCTCGTCGACGATCGCCCGCCAGACCCGTTGCAGGAACCGGTACGACCCGACGACCGCCCGGGTCTCCCACGGCCGGGACACCTCCAGCGGGCCCATCGACATCTCGTAGACCCGGAACGTGTCCGCCCCGTACGCGGCGCACATCTCGTCGGGCGTGACCACGTTCTTCAGGGACTTGCCCATCTTGCCGTACTCGCGCCTGACCGCCGTGTCGCCCAGGTAGAAGCCGCCGTCGCGCTCGGTCACGTCCTCGGCCGGCACGTAGGCGCCCCGGGCGTCGGTGTAGGCGTACGCCTGGATGTAGCCCTGGTTGAACAGCTTGCGGAACGGCTCGAACGACGAGACGTGGCCCAGGTCGTACAGCACCTTGTGCCAGAACCGCGCGTACAGCAGGTGCAGCACGGCGTGCTCGGCCCCGCCGACGTACAGGTCGGTGCCCCCGCAGTCGCCCTCGCCGCGCGGCCCCATCCAGTACCGCTCGTTCTCCGCGTCGACGAAGCGCTCGGAGTTGGTCGGGTCCAGGTAGCGCAGCTCGTACCAGCACGAGCCGGCCCACTGCGGCATCACGTTGGTCTCGCGGGTGTAGCGCTTCGGGCCGTCGCCCAGGTCCAGCTCGACCTCGACCCAGTCGCTGCGGCGCGACAGCGGGGTCTCCGGGTTGCTGTCGGCGTCCTCCGGGTCGAAGGTGCGCGGCGAGAAGTCGTCCACCTCCGGCAGCTCGACCGGCAGCATCTCCTCCGGCAGCGCGATGGCGGCACCGGTGGAGTCGTAGACGATCGGGAACGGCTCGCCCCAGTAGCGCTGCCGGGAGAACAGCCAGTCGCGCAGCCGGTAGGTCACCGCGCCGACCCCGTGCCCGTTGGCCTCCAGCCACTCGATGATCCGGGCCTTGGCGTCGGCGACCCCCAGGCCGTCCAGGTCCAGGCCGCGGTCGGGCGCGGCGCTGTTGATCGCCGGACCGTCCCCGGTGTACGCCTTGCCGGCGAAGCCCTCCGACGGCTGCACGGTACGCACGATCGGCAGGTCGAAGACCTCCGCGAACGCCCAGTCCCGCTCGTCCTGGCCGGGCACGGCCATGATCGCGCCGGTGCCGTAGCCGGCCAGCACGTAGTCGGCGATGAAGATCGGGATCTGCCCGCCGGTGACCGGGTTGGTGGCGTACGCCCCGACGAAGACGCCGGTCTTCTCCTTCGTGTCGGCCTGCCGCTCGACGTCGGTCTTGGCCGCCGCCGCCTTGCGGTACGCCTCCACGGCCGCGCGCGGGTTGGCGTGCCCGCCGGTCCACGCGTCCCGCGTCCCGTCCGGCCAGGCGTCCGGCGCCAGCGCGTCGACCAGCTCGTGCTCGGGGGCCAGCACGGCGTAGGTGGCGCCGAAGATCGTGTCGGGCCGGGTCGTGAACACCCGGATCGGCTCGGCGGCGGTCGGGAAGTCGATGTGCGCGCCCTGGGACCGGCCGATCCAGTTGCGCTGCATCAGCTTGATCGGCTCGGGCCAGTCCAGCGTGTCCAGGTCGTCCAGCAGCCGGTCGCCGTACGCGGTGATCCGCATCATCCACTGCTTCAGGTTGCGCTTGAAGACCGGGAAGTTGCCCCGCTCGGAGCGGCCGTCGGCGGTGACCTCCTCGTTGGCCAGCACGGTGCCCAGCCCCGGGCACCAGTTGACCGGCGCCTGCGAGACGTACGCCAGCCGGTGGCCGTCGACGACGGCCCGCCGCTCGGCGACGGACAGCTCCGCCCACGGGCGGCCGTCGGGGGTCGGCCGGTTGCCGCCCTCGAACTCGGCGATCAGCTCGGCGATCGGGCGGGCGCGCTTCGCCTCGGTGTCGTACCACGAGTTGAAGACCTGCAGGAAGATCCACTGCGTCCAGCGGTAGAAGTCGGTGTCGATGGTGGCCACCGAGCGGCGCTCGTCGTGGGCCAGGCCCAGCCGGCGCAGCTGTGCCTTGTAGCGCTCGATGTTGGCCACGGTCGTGGTCCGGGGGTGGGTGCCGGTCTGCACCGCGTACTGCTCGGCCGGCAGGCCGAACGCGTCGAAACCCATGGCGTGCAGCACGTTGCGCCCCGCCATCCGCTGGTAGCGGGCGAAGCAGTCGGTGCCGATGTAGCCCAGCGGGTGCCCGACGTGCAGGCCCGCGCCCGACGGGTAGGGGAACATGTCCAGCACGTACAGCTTCTCGGCGCCGGCGCGGGGGTGGCCCGGGTCGGCCAGCGGGCCGGTCGGGTTCGGGGCGTGGAAGGTCCCCTCCCGCGCCCAGACGTCCTGCCAGCGGTGCTCGATCTCCTCGGCCAGGGCCGCGGTGTACCGGAACGGGGGAATGTCGGCCGCTGCTGCTGCCTCGCTCATGGCGTCTCCTCGCTTCGCTCGTCGCCGCCGGCCACGCCACGGCCGGGCGGTGGTGCTGACCTCGCTCGGCGCGGTCATGTCGGTATGGCTCGGTCTGCTCGCCGCCGGCGCCGCGTCACCCATGGGCCGGCTCCGGGTGCCGACCGCCGGGCACCCGGCGGAGGGCACAAAAAAGCCCCTCGCGCAGGAGGGGCCGCCGTGCTGTCGCGCGTCAGCGCATCAGCACGGCCCGGTAAGAAGCAGGAAGAATCCGGCCATGACCGGGAGTGTACCCCGCCGCCCGGTCGCGCACGCCGCCCGCTACCACGGACCGGACGACAGGCGTCCCGCCGACGCCCTTCGTGAGCATGATCGACACCGAGAGCGACCGCAAACTCCCCCGACCCGGCGAATATTCGGTGCGTAACCGACCGTCTACCTGCGGGGGTCGGCGACAGCGAGAAACATGGTTAGCCTGAGAGACCAGTGAGATTCCTGCGGCAGACGAGGCTCGACGTCGCGAACCCTACGGCGGGTCCAGCTGCTCTATACAGAGCTGCCGTCCGGCGACGAGGAGGAGGCCCGTGACACAACAGACCAGGGACGAGGTGGGCGGCCTGTTGCCGCACGACGAGTTCCGCGCCGCCAGCGAAGCGATCGTGTCGAACATCGAGCAGGTCATCGAGGGTAAGACAGCCACCGTGCGGCTCGCCCTGGCCGTCCTGCTCGCCGAGGGACACCTGCTCATCGAGGACGTGCCCGGGGTCGGCAAGACCAAGCTCGCCAAGGCCATGGCCCGCTCGATCGACTGCTCGGTGCGTCGCATCCAGTTCACCCCGGACCTGCTGCCCAGCGATGTCACGGGGGTGAGCGTCTACAACCAGGAGACGCACGACTTCGAGTTCCGGCCGGGCGCGGTCTTCGCCAACCTGGTCGTCGGTGACGAGATCAACCGCGCCTCACCGAAGACGCAGTCGGCGTTGCTGGAGTGCATGGAGGAGCGGCAGGTCACCGTCGACGGTGTCACCTACCACCTCCAGACGCCGTTCATGGTCGTCGCCACCCAGAACCCGATCGAGATGGAGGGCACCTACCCCCTCCCCGAGGCGCAGCGCGACCGGTTCACCGCCCGCATCGCGATGGGCTACCCCGACCCGAACGCCGAGCTGGCGATGCTCGACGGGCACGGCGCCACCGACCCGCTGGACGAGTTGCGCCCGGTCTCCGACGCCAACACCGTGCGCCAGCTGATCGCCCACGTCCGGCAGGTGCACGTCGCCGACGCCGTCAAGCAGTACGCGATCGACCTGGTCACCGCCACCCGCGAGGCCTCCGACCTGCGCCTCGGTGCCTCCCCCCGGGCCACCCTCCAGTTGCTGCGCACCGCCCGCGCGGTGGCCGCCCTGGAGGGCCGCGACTACGTGCTGCCCGACGACCTCCAGGCGCTGGCCGTGCCGGTGCTCGCGCACCGGATCATCCCCACCGCCGACGCCCAGCTCGCCCGGCGCACCACCGACGCGATCGTCTCCGACCTGGTGCACCGGCTTCCGCTGCCGCACGACCGCGGGCGCTCCCCGTACGACACCCGGCCCGCGGGCGAGGGCAACGGCCGGGCCTCGTACGAGCCGCGGAGGCGGTGACGTGCGCGACGGGCTGCGAGGGCTGACCACCCGCGGCCGTTCGTTCCTCGCGGCCGCGATCGCGGCGGCCATCTCGGCCGGCATCCTCGGCGAGAAGGACCTGCTCCGGGTCGCCGTGCTGCTGGCCATCCTGCCGCTGCTCGCCGCGGCCTACGTCGGGCGCAGCCGCTACAAGCTCGCCTGCAACCGGTCGCTGGACCCGCACCGGGTGCCCGTCGGGGCGAGTTCCCGGGTGGTGCTGCGGTTGCAGAACATGTCCCGGCTGCCCACCGGCACCCTGCTGCTGGAGGACCGGCTGCCGTACGCGCTGGGCAGCCGGCCCCGGGTGGTGCTGGAGCGGCTCGGCGCCCACCAGGCCAGCTCGGTGGCCTACACGGTGCGGGCCGACGTGCGCGGCCGGTACGCGGTGGGCCCGCTGGTGGTCCGGATGACCGACCCGTTCGGGCTGTGCGAGCTGAGCCGTGCCTTCCCGAGCACCGATCACCTGACCGTCATCCCGCAGGTCACCCCGCTGCCCTCGGTGCGCCTGCCCGGCGAGTACGCCGGCAGCGGCGACAGCCGGGCCCGGTCGGTCGCCGTGCACGGCGAGGACGACGCCGCCACCCGGGAGTACCGGGTGGGCGACGACCTGCGCCGGGTGCACTGGAAGTCCACCGCGCGCACGGGTGAGCTGATGGTGCGCCGGGAGGAGCAGCCCTGGGAGAGCCGGGCCACGGTCGTGCTGGACACCCGCGCGTACGGCCACCGGGGCGACGGGCCGACGGCCTCCTTCGAGTGGGCGGTCTCCGCCGCCGCGAGCATCGCGGTGCACCTGCGGCAGGCCGGCTACAAGCTGCGCCTGGTCACCGGCTCCGGCGCCGACGTGGACGCGTCCGAGGCCACCGGCGACGGGCTGCTGCTCGACCACCTCGCCGAGGTCCGGCTCGACAAGTCCGGCGAGTTGACCACCCTCGTGCAGCAGGTCCGGCAGCGGTCCGACGGCGGCCTGATCATCGGCCTGTTCGGGTCGGTGAGCACGGCCGAGGCCGAGCTGCTGGCCGGGTTGCGGGGCAACGGCGCCACCTGCGTCGGCTTCCTGCTGGACAGCTCCACCTGGCTCAGCCTCCCGGCCAGGGCCCGGGCCGAGGCCGACCACGCGCACGGCGCGGCGGCGCTGGCCATGTTGCAGAGCGGCTGGCGGGTGATCGGGGTCGAGCACGGCACCGGGCTGCCCGCGCTGTGGCCGCAGGCGGCCCGCGGTTCACAGGGCTTCGCGCTGCGGGCGGCAATGGCCGAGACGGTGGCCGGCGGCGTGCGATGAACGGAAGGGTCCCCTCATGATCGCCCAGCGGAACCTGGGGTTCGTGGCCGCCGCGGCGACGCTGCTCGCCGCCGCGCCGCTGTCGGCCATCTTCGAACGCTGGACGTGGCTGATCCAGGCGACGATCGCGGTGGCCGTGGTCGCCGCGGTGGCCGCACTCGCCCGGCTGGCCCGGGTGCCGCTCTGGGGCCAGGCACTGGCCATGCTGGCCGGGCTGACAGTGGCCCTGACCTGGCTTTTCCCCAGCGGCGCCGAGCTGCTGGGCATCGTGCCCACCCCGTCGACCTTCACGCACTTCGGCGCGCTGCTCGACAGCTCGCTGGAGGACATGCGCTCCTACGGCGTGAAGGTGCCCGACACCGACCCGCTGCTGTTCGTCACCGTGCTCGGGGTCGGCGGGGTGGCCGTGCTGGTCGACGTGCTGGTCGTCGGGCTGCGCCGGCCGGCGCTGGCCGGCCTGCCGATGCTGGCGATCTACTCGGTGCCGGTCGCGGTCTACGTGGACAGCGTCCCGGCGGTGCCGTTCGTCGTCGGCGCCGCCGGCTACCTCTGGCTGCTGGTGACCGACAACGTCGACCGGGTCCGCCGGTTCGGCCGGCGCTTCACCGGTGACGGGCGGGACGTCGACGTCTGGGAGGCCTCGCCGCTGGCCGCCGCCGGCCGGCGGCTGGCGGTGGTGGGTGTGGCGCTGGCCGTGGTGCTGCCGCTGGCCGTGCCGGGAATGACCGGCGGGCTGCTCGACACGCTGGGCACGGGTTCGGGCAACGGCAACGGCAACGGGCGCCCCGGGCAGGGCGGGACCGGCAGGATCGACCTGTTCGCGGCGCTGAGCGGGCAACTCAACGAAACCAGGGTCACCGACCTGGTCAAGGTCACCACGAACGAGAAGAACCCCTTCTACCTGCGCTTCGGGGTGGCCGACAAGCTCACGCCGAGCGGCTTCCGGGAGGGCACCCCCACCGGCCGCCCCGTCGACGACCTGCCGGCACCGTCCGCGCGGGGCGTCGAGCAGCAGACGTACCGGGCCACGGTCGAGGTGACGAAGACCCTCAACATGCCGCTGCTGCCGGTCTACACCGAGCCGGTGCGCACCGAGGACCTGAACGACAGGTGGGCGTACGACCCGAGCCTCCAGGTGATCTTCTCCAACCGGGAGAACTCCCGCGACAAGCGCTACACGTTCGAGTACGTGCGCTCGACGTACACCCCGGCGGCCCTGCGACGGTCCCAGCCGCTGCCCGCCGACCACGCGGTGCGCCGCCTGCACCCCGCGCCGCCCGAGGTGTCCGAGGTGGAGGAGCTGGTCGCCACGCTGGTGCGGGGCAAGGACACCGAGTACGACAAGGTCCGCGCCATCTACGACCACTTCTCCGCCGACAACGGCTTCACCTACTCGCTGAGCACCAAGGGCGGCACCAGCGGCGAGGAGATCGTCGACTTCCTGACCAACAAGGTCGGCTTCTGCCAGCAGTACGCCGCCTCGATGGCGTGGCTGGTCCGGGCCGCCGGTATCCCGGCCCGGGTGGCGTTCGGGTTCGCCAACGGCAGCAACTCCGGCGACGGCACGTACACGCTGACCAACCGGAACCTGCACGCCTGGACGGAGGTCTATTTCAACGAGGTCGGCTGGGTGCCGTTCGACGCCACCCCGGCGTACGGCGTGCCGGGCTCGACGAGGTCGGCCTGGGCGCCGGACACCGACGCCCCGGAGGACGAGTCACCGGCTCCCGGCCCGTCCAGCGCCCCCGGCGGCGCGGATCCGTCAGCCGGTCCCGCCGGGCCGGAGGGTCCCGAGGAGGACGTCGACTCCGGCTTCTCCGCCGCCGGGGAGACCCCGACCGAGCAGGCCCCGGTCTGGCCCTGGTACGCCGCTGGCGCGCTACTGGCCCTGCTGGTCCTGCTCGCCCTGCCGGCCCTGCGCCGCGCGGCCCTGCGCCGGCGGCGCGGCGGTCCGGTGACCGCGTCGGCCGCGACGGCGGCGCCTGCCGGGGCTGCCGGGGACGCGCCCACCGGTGGGGGACGGATGGTGGTGCTGGCGGACGTGGAGCGGGCCCGGGCGGACGCGCACGCCGCCTGGGACGAGCTGCTCGACACGCTTGTGGACTACCGGGTGCGGGTGGACCGGACGGAGACCCCCCGGGCGACCGCCGACCGGCTGTCCCGGGAGTCCCTCGCCGCCGACGCCGGGGCGCACCCGGCGGTACGCCTGCTCGGCCGCGCCGAGGAACGCGCCCGCTACGCCCGCGACCCGCTCACCGGCGAGCAGCTCCTGCCGGCCCTGCGCACGGTGCGCGAGGCGCTGGCCGCACAGGCTGACCGGCGTACCCGCCTGGTGGCCGCGATGCTGCCGCCGTCGGTGCTGCTGCGCTGGCGGACGGCCGCGGCCGAGGCGTCGTCCCGGCTGGTGGCGGCCGGCGGGCGGGCCCGCCACCGGCTGCTGCGCTGGAGCCCGCGGCGCCTGCTGGCCAACCGCATGGCCCGCTGACGGCACCGCGAAGGGGCCGGTGGGGGTGGCGTACCCCTGCCGGCCCTTTTGCCATCAGCCCGGCGCCGTACGCGCGTGCGGTGGTCGCCCGGGATGGCCGGACGGTTGGCGAGGACGTGGGGCGGCAGGGCCGCGAGGGTCGGGTGTCGGGCACCCGGACGCGGCGGAGAGGGGCCGTCGGGGCGCGCGGAATCGTCAGCTGCCACCACCGGGCAGGCCCGGTGGTGGCACTCGTCGTCGCGCGGCCCGCCTCGGCGGCGGGCCGGGTCAGCGGCGGGTCAGGTCAGCGGTGCCCCTCCGGGCGCTGCCGCCACCGGTCCTCCATCCGATCCAGGATCGAGGGCCGGCGGCCCGACCGGCCGCGCGGGCGACGGCGACTTGTCGTCCCGCCGACGACGTGCAGGTCCGGTGACTGCGCCCGACGATGCGACTGCACCGCGAACGCGGCCGAGGCCAGCATGACGACGAAACCCGCCACGGCCAGCGGCGGAGTCTTGATCACCGCGCCATAGACCAACAGCGCCAGGCCAGCGATCATCACGCCGGCAGCGACGAGCAGGCGACGCCGCGCGTGGAAACGCGGGTCGCTGGCGCGCACGGCCGAGGCGAATTTGGGGTCCTCGGCAAGCGACCGCTCGATCTGCTCGAACAGCCGCTGCTCGTGCTCCGAGAGCGGCACGGCACTCCTCCCCGGTCACGTTGGTCGGCCCGGTCGGGCCGACAGACCGTGGCAGCCAACCGGCTGCTTACCCGCAAGTCTACGAGGGCCCTCGCGCGTCGGAAAGCGGGACGACCTACGGCCGGGGCGGATTTTCGTTTCGCCGCCCGTCCGGGGCCCCGAGCAGACTGGCCGGACCTATGACGGACCGCCCGAAACGGGCAGCCGCGGCGTCGGCGGCTGCTTCCGCCTCCCGCCAGCCCCGCTCGGGCGCGCCGAGGGTGAGCTGGCGCGGATTCTCCCGCGCGGGTGCGAGCCCCTCGACCCGTACGCCGACCAGCCGGACGCGCTCACCCGGGTCGAACGCGGTGTAGAGCGCCCAGACCGTGTCGAAGATCTCCCTGGCGACATCGGTCGGCACACCCGCGGTGCGGGACCGGCTGACGGTGCGGAAGTCGGCCAGCCGCACCTTCAGCGACACGGTCCGCCCGACCTGCCCGGCAGCACGCAGCCGGGCGCCGACCTTCTCGGCGAGGGCGAGCAACGCCCGGCGGATCTCCAGCGGATCACCCACGTCGGCGTCGAAGGTCACCTCGGCGCCGATCGACTTCTCCACCTGCTCGGGGCTGACCCGGCGCGAATCCCGCCCCCAGGCCAGCTCGTGCAGGTGGGCGGCGGACGCGGCGCCCAGTGCCTTGCGCAGCATGCCGACCGGTGCCTCGGCGAGATCCCCGATGGTGGTCAGGCCCAGCCGGCGCAGCGTCTCGGCGGACCGCTCCCCCACGCCCCACAGCGCCGAGGACGGCAGCGGGTGCAGGAAGTCGAGCACCCGGGCCGCCGGAACGACGAGCAGGCCGTCGGGCTTGGCGCGGGTCGAGCCGAGCTTTGCCACGAACTTGCTCGGGGCGACCCCGACCGAGCAGGTCAGCCCCTGCTCGGCGGCGACCCGCTCGCGGATGCGCCGGGCGATGGCGGCCGGCGGCCCGAACAGCCGCCGGGCGCCGGCCACGTCGAGGAACGCCTCGTCCAGGGAGAGCGGCTCGACCAGCGGGGTGACGTCCCGGAAGATCCCCATGACCGCGCGGGAGGCCGCCGAGTACTGCGCGAAGTCCGGCGGCAGGTAGACCGCGTGCGGGCAGAGCGCCCGGGCCCGCGCGGTGGGCATGGCGCTGCGTACGCCGTAGCGCCGGGCCTCGTAGCTGGCGGAGCTGACCACCCCGCGCGGCCCGGTGCCGCCCACCACGACGGGCTGGCCGCGCAGCTCCGGGCGGCGGCGGACCTCGACCGAGGCGAAGAAGGCGTCCATGTCGACGTGCAGGATCGGGCAGCCGGTGTCGTCGGCATCCGGCCCGAACCGGGGATCGCCGCCCCGGGGCAACGACTGGCTGCGACCCATCCCCGCAGGCTAGCCCCGACCTACGACATGCCCCCGGACGGTCGGGGGCGACCCGCGGCGTCAGTGCGGATCGGTGGGCGTGGTCCCCGCGGGCACCCGCCGCAGGGCGACGGCGCAGGCGACCGCTCCGAGGAGCAGGACCGCCGCGCCGATGACGGCGGTGACCGTGAAACCCTCGGTGACGGCCGCGAAGGCCCGGGCCAGCAGGACGTCGGCCACCTCGGCCGGGAGCTGCCCGGCCACGGTGAGGGCGCCGCCGACGGTGTCGGTCGCGGCGTGGGCGAGTTCGTCGTCGAGGCCGGCCGGCACCTCGCCCGCCATCTCCGCCCGGTAGGCGGCGGCCGAGACGCTACCCAGCACGGCGATGCCGAGCGCGCCGCCGAACTCGGTGCTCGTCTCGGAGATCGCCGAGGCGGCCCCCGCCCGCTCGGGCGGCGCCGTGGTGAGCACGAGCGAGGTCGCCAGCGTGCCGGTCATCCCGACGCCGACGGTGAGCAGGCAGTAGCTGCCGATCAGCCACCAGACCGGCGCGTCGGGCCGCATGGTGCTGACCAGCAGGAACCCGCCGGCGGCGACGGCGAGCCCGGCGGCGACGAGGACGGCCGGCCGGGTACGCGGCGCCAGGACGGAGGCGAGCGCGACGCCGACGACGCTCCCCGCGATGGTCGGGAGCATCCAGAGCGCGGCGTCGAACGGGCCGAGGCCGAGCACCGTCTGCAGGTACGTGACCGCGAGCAGGCCCATGCCCGCGCTCGCGAACGTGATCGCCGTGTTCGCCCCGATGGAGGCGGAGAAGGAGCTGGTCGTGAAGAGCCGTACGTCGATCATCGGCCGCTCGCCGCGGCGCTGCCGGCGGACGAAGAGCGCACCGACGGCGAGGCCGACGGGAAGGGCCACCAGCGACACGGCGTTCGGCCCGTCCTCGGCGAACCGCTTGACGGCGTAGATGACCGGCAGCACGGCGGCCAGGGAGAGCACGGAGCTGACCGGGTCGAACCGGCCCGGATTCGGGTCCTTCGACTCGCGCAGCAGGAACGGGCCGACGACGAGCAGCAGGAGCATGACGGGGACGTTGATGACGAACACCGACCCCCACCAGAACCGCTCCAGCAGGAAGCCGCCGATGATGGGGCCGATCGCGATGCCGCCGGTGAACGCGGCCGTCCAGATCCCGACCGCGGTACGCCGCTGGTCGTCGTCGGCGAACATGCCCCGGATGAGGGAGAGCGTCGACGGCGCGAGGGTGGCCCCGCCGACGCCGAGCAGGGCCCGGGCGGCGACGAGCAGTTCGGGGCTGGTGGCGAACGCGGCCAGCAGCGACGCCGCGCCGAACGCGGCGGCCCCGACGAGCAGGAGCCGGCGGCGGCCGACGCGGTCGCCGAGGCTGCCCATGGTCACCAGGAGCCCGGCCATCACGAACCCGTAGATGTCCATGATCCACAGGTACTGGCCGGCGCTGGGCGTGAGATCCGCGCTTATCCAGGGCGCGGCCATGAACAGCACGGAGAGGTCCATCGAGGCGAGCAGGGCGGGAATGACGAGCGCGACGAGGCCGAGCCATTCCCGGCCACGGGCACGGGCGGGTGCAGGAGTGGTCACCCGAGGAATGTACGGGCGTACAAGACGTCTGTGCAATACGTTTGTTCAAGACGTACGTCCAAGGGGCCGACTACACTGCCGGCGTGGGACAGCGGGAGGACCTCCTGGCGGGGGCGAGACGGTGCCTGGTGGAGAAGGGCTACGCCCACACCACGGCCCGGGACATCGTGGCGGTGACCGGCGCCCACCTCGGCTCCATCGGTTACCACTTCGGCAGCAAGGACGCCCTGCTCAACGCGGCCCTCCTGGAGACCTTCGACGCCTGGGGCGACGCGATCGCCGCGGCCGTCGTGGCCGAGCCCGGAGGCGCCCCGCTGGACCGCCTCCGCCGGTTCCTCGACGGCATACTCGCGCTGGCGCCCGAGCAACGGGCCATCCTGGTGGCGAGCGTGCAGGCGTACGCCCAGGCGGAGTTCGCGCCCGAGGTGCGGGACCAGCTCGTGGTCAGCTACGCCGCCAGCCGGCGGGAACTCGCCGCGCTGGTGCTGGACGTCGCACCCGCGGAGGTCTCGGCGGAGCAGGCGCGACGCTACGGTTCCCTCGCCCTGGCCGTCATCAACGGCGTCGTGCTCCAGTGGATGCTCGACCCCGGGGCCGCCCCCACCGCCGACGATCTCGTGCGGGCGATCGAGGGCCTCGCCGCCGGCGAGCGGTGAGCGGTCAGCCGCGTACGACCAGCAGCGGAATGGTCATCTCGGCCGCCGTGTCCGCCCCGTGGTACGCCACCAGCCGGGAGACCACCGGCGGCTCGGACCGGGAGGCGGTCACCGCGTACGTGGCGTTGCAGACGACCACCACGTCGCCGACGCGGAGCAGGTGCTCCTCCGCCACCGGGCCGAACCAGCCGGCGGCCACCACCTCCTCCCGGGTGCGTACCCGGGCCGCGTCACCGAGCACCGCCGACCAGGCGGCCACGACATCGTCCAGGGCGCCGGGAGTGACGTGCAGGTAGCGGACCCGGGGCTCCCCCGCCACCACCTGGATCCCCGCCCGCAGCCGGGGATCGGTGTCCAGGTCGATCCGGTGCCCGGCCGGCACGTCGAGCTGACCGTGGTCGGCGGTGACCAGCAGCGCGGCGTCCGACGGCAGCCCGTCGACGAGCCGGGCGAGCAGCCCGTCCAGCTCGGCGGCGGCGATCCGCCAGGGCACCGAGTCGACACCGGAGAGATGGCCGTGCCGGTCCAGGTCGGGGTGGTAGCCGGAGACCAGGGTGGGCCCCGGCCCGGCGGCCAGGGCGGCGAGCATCCGGCCGGCGAGCGCGTCGACGCCCGCCGCGCCCCGGTAGTCGCCGCCCCGGTTCGCGGCCACCGTGAGCCCGCTGCCGCCGAACTCCGGCCGACTCACCACCGTCACCGCGACGCCGGCGGCCCGGGCCCGTTCCAGCTGGGTGCGAACCGGCTGCCAGCGCAGCGGCTGCGGGTCGGCCGCCCACTCGATGTGGTTGAGCACCCGGTCGGTGCCCGGCACCCGCACGGTGAAGCCGAGCACCCCGTGCGCCCCGGGCGCGGCGCCGGTGCCCAGCGTCACCAGGCTGGTCGGGGTGGTCGACGGAAAGCCCGAGGTCAACGGCCGCCCGGCAGCGGCGGCCAGCCCGGCCAGGGTCGGCGCGTACGGCGCGGCCGTCGGGATCTGGTGCCAGCCGAGGCCGTCCACGAGCAGCACCGCGACGCGGCGTACCCCCGCCAGCGCGACGCCCAGCCCGAGCGGGTCGGCGGCGCCCGGCACACCGAGCACGGCCAGCGCGCTGGGCAGGATGTCGGCGAGACTGCCGTCGCCGTAGCGCGGCTCGACGACCGCCAGCGGATCGGTCACGGAAGCCTGGCGAACAGGTGCAACTGGGCGGCCAGGTCCCGCCAGGGTGCCCGCGCGGCGAGCGCCGCCTCCAACTCGACCAGGGCGGCCGGCTGGCCGTCGGCGACGGCGGCGGGCAGGAGGTCGGCGAGCACGCGTACGCCGTGGATCTCCTCGACCACGAGCCCGGCGGCGCCGAGCAGCGCGGCGGCGCCGTCGGCGTCGTAGCGCCGGCGCAGCGTGTCCCGGGGGCCGGCGGTGCCGGCCGGGTCGGCGACCAGCGCGGCGGCGACGTCCAGATGCCCGTTCATCGCCCGGCCGAGCACCGCGGCGGCCCGGCCGGCGACCAGCACGCTCGCGACGCCGCCCGGGCGCAGCGCGGCGGCCAGGGCAGCCACCACCGCCGCCGGATCGTCGACGACCTCCAGCACGGCGTGGCAGAGCACCAGGTCGGCGCTGCCCGGCTCGACCAGCCCGGCGAGCGCGTCGCCGTCGCCCTGTACGGCACGGACCCGCTCGGCGACCCCGGCCTCCGCGGCCCGGCGGGTCAGCGCGGCGAGCGCGTCGGGGCTGGCGTCGACGACCGTGACCCGGTGCCCGGCCTGGGCGAGCGGGACGGCGAAGCCGCCCGTGCCGCCGCCGACGTCGAGCACGGTCAGCGCGGTGTCGGCGCGCCGCTCCAGCTCGGCACGCAGGACCGACCAGATCACGGCGGTACGGGGGGTCAGCGGCGGCCCGGCGAGCCGGCCTGGGGTCTGCTCCACCCGGTCGAGCCTAGTCACCCGGTCCAGCCCGCCGCCGGCACCGCCCCGGGGCGGGCGGTCAGGACTCGCCGGTGGCGCCGTCGTCCTCGGCCCGCGACCGCAGGGCGTTGGCCACCGGGCCCTCGATGATCTCGTACTCGGGCGGCTCGACGTGGTGGGTCGGGGTCCATCCGGCGCTGAGCCGGGTCCGCCGGGAGTTGGCCACGCCGCCGTGGTGTTCGCGATTGCCCATCATCGGTGCATCCCCCTCGTGCTCACGCGGGCCGCTCTGCCCGCGCGAGCAGGAGTCTCCCTCCATCCGACGCGGAAAACCGTAATGTGGATCACTGCCGTCAACGGAAGTCGCGCGATGGCGGGCTGACCGGCGGCTCGATGGCGTCCAGCCGGTCGGCGGTGAGACTCGTGACTCCCTCGTGCCGCTGCAACCGGCCTCGCACCACCAGCGCCGCGCTGGTGCGGGCGATTCGACGGTAGCGCTGCCACAGCCCCGGGGAGCAAGTGACATTGAGCATCCCCGTCTCGTCCTCCAGGTTGAGGAAGGTGACCCCGCCGGCGGTCGCGGGGCGCTGCCGGTGGGTGACGATCCCGCCGACCCGGATCCGCCGACCCGGCTCCACCTGGCCGAGCCGGGCGATCGGCACCGCGCCGAGGGCGTCGAGCCGGGGGCGGACGAAGTGGGCCGGGTGGCTCTCCGGCGACAGCCCGGTCGCCCAGACGTCGGCGACCAGCCGGTCCACCGCCTCCATGCCGGGCAGGGTGGGCGCGGCCGCGCCGGTCACCGTGCCCGGCAGGCGGCCCGGCCGGTCCTGGGCCGCCGCGCCCGCGGCCCAGAGGGCCTGCCGCCGGGACAGCCCGAAACAGGCGAAGGCGTCCGCGGTGGCCAGCGCCTCCAGCTGCGCGGCGGACAGCCCGGCCCGCCGGGCCAGGTCCGGCATGTCGCGGTACGGCCCGCGCGCCGTCCGTTCCGCCTCGATCCGCTCGGCCACCCCGGTGCCGAGGGTACGCACACCGGAGAGGCCGAGCCGGACGGCCGGCCCGTCCAGCCCCCAGGCGTGCGGCGGCTCCCCCGGCACGCTGCCCCACCGGGTCCGCGGGGTGGACTCCAGCACCGCCAGGGCGCCGCTGGCGTTGACGTCCGGCCGGCGCACCTCCACCCCGTGCCGGCGGGCGTCGTCGACAAGCGTCTGCGGCGAGTAGAAGCCCATCGGCTGGGCGTTGAGCAGCGCGGCCAGGAACGGCCCCGGGTGGTAGCGCTTGAGCCAGGAACTGGCGTAGACCAGGTAGGCGAAGCTCATCGCGTGGCTCTCCGGGAAGCCGTAGTTGGCGAACGCGGAGAGCTTGTGGAAGACGTCGTCGGCCAGCTCGCCGGTGATGCCCCGCTCCGCCATGCCCGCGTAGAGCCGGTCGGCGACGCGGGCCATCCGCTCGGCGGAACGCTTGGCGCCCATCGCCCGGCGCAGCTGGTCGGCCCCGGCCGCGTCGAAGCCCGCCAGGTCGATCGCGAGCTGCATGAGCTGCTCCTGGAACAGCGGCACGCCGAGGGTCTTCTCCAGCGCGTTGCGCATCAGCGGGTGCGGGTAGGTCACCGGCTCCTGGCCGTTCTTGCGCCGGATGTACGGATGCACCGAGCCGCCCTGGATCGGGCCGGGCCGGATCAGCGCCACCTCGACCACCAGGTCGTAGAACTCGCGGGGCTTCAGCCGGGGCAGGGTGGCCATCTGGGCGCGGCTCTCCACCTGGAACACCCCGACCGAGTCGGCCCGGCAGAGCATGTCGTAGACCTCGGGGTCGTCCAGCGTCATGTCGCCGAGGTCCAGGCTCATCCCGATCATGTCGTAGCCGTAGTGCAACGCGGAGAGCATGCCGAGCCCGAGCAGGTCGAACTTGACCAGGCCGACGGCGGCGCAGTCGTCCTTGTCCCACTGGAGCACGCTGCGGCCCGGCATCCGCCCCCACTCGACCGGGCAGACCTCGATCACCGGCCGGTCGCAGATCACCATGCCGCCGGAGTGGATGCCCAGGTGCCGGGGGAACGTCTGCAACTCGTCGGCGTACGCGACCACCTGCTCGGGGATGTCCGCCACGTCGACCGTGGCGACCGGCCCCCACCGGTCGATCTGCTTGCTCCAGGCGTCCTGCTGGCCGGGCGAGAACCCGAACGCCTTGGCCACGTCCCGCACCGCCGAACGGGGCCGGTAGGAGATGACGTTGGCGACCTGGGCGGCGTGCTCCCGGCCGTACCGGGCGTAGACGTGCTGGATCACCTCCTCCCGGCGGTCGGACTCGATGTCCACGTCGATGTCCGGCGGGCCGTCGCGCTCCGGGGCGAGGAAGCGCTCGAAGAGCAGCCGGTGCCGGACGGCGTCCACGTTGGTGATCCGCAGCGCGTAGCAGACCGCCGAGTTGGCCGCCGAGCCCCGCCCCTGGCAGTAGATGTCCTGCTCGCGGCAGAACGTGACGATGTCGTAGACCACCAGGAAGTAGCCGGGGAAGCCCAGCTCCTCGATCATGTTCAGCTCGTGGTCGAGCTGCGCGTACGCCCCCGGGTGCGCCTCCCTGGGGCCGTAGCGTTCCCGCGCCCCCCGCTCGGTCAGCTGGCGCAGCCAGCTCATCTCGGTGTGCCCGGGCGGCACCGGGTACGCCGGCAGCCGCGGCGCGACGAGCTGGAGGTCGAAGGCCAGCTCGGCCCCGAACTCGGCGGCCCGGGCCACCGCACCCGGGTACGCGGCGAACCGGGCCGCCATCTCGGCGCCGCTGCGCAGGTGGGCGGTGCCGGCGGCGGGCAGCCAGCCGTCGATCTCGTCCAGGCTGCGCCGGGCCCGGACGGCGGCGACCGTGGTGGCCAGCCGGCGCCGGCCCGGGGTGGCGTAGTGCACGTTGTTGGTCGCCACCGTGGGCAGGCCGGCGGACGCCGCCAGCTCGGCGAGCGCGTCGTTGCGGTCGGCGTCGACCGGGTGCCCGTGGTCGGTCAGCTCCACCGCCACCGTCTCCGCGCCGAACAGGGCGGTCAGCCGGTCCAGCTCGCGGGCCGCCGCGTCCACCCCCTCGGTGAGCAGTGCCGCCGGCACGTGACCCTTGCGGCAGCCGGTGAGCACCAGCACGTGGTCGCGCAGCTGCGCGGCGATCTCCTCCAGCTCGCCGTAGACCGGGCGGCCCTTCTCCCCGCCGCGCAACTGGGCGCGGGCGATGGTCGTGGCGAGCCGGGCGTACCCCTCGTGGCCGTGGGCGAGCAGCAGCAGGTGCCGCCCGAGCGGGTCGGGCTCGCCGTTCTGCGGCCCGGGCAGCTCCAGGGAGAGCTCGGCGCCGAAGATCGTCGGCAGGTGCAGCGCACGGGCCGCCTCGGCGAAACGCACCACCCCGTAGAAGCCGTCGTGGTCGGTGACGGCGAGCGCGGTGAGGCCCAGGCGGGCCGCCTCCTCGGCCAGTTCCTCGGGGTGGCTGGCACCGTCGAGGAAGCTGAAGTTGGTGTGCGCGTGCAGTTCGGCGTACGGCACCACGCCGTCGGGGCGGGCCACCTCGGGCGGCCGGTACCGCTCCCGCCTGCGGCTCCAGGCGGGAGAGTCACCACCGTCGGCGTCCACGGCCAGCGGGTCCACCACATGCAGGTGCCGCTCGTCGCGCCCCCGCCCGCCAGCCCCACCGGCCCGGTCTCCGCCGTTCCGCTTCTCGCCAGACCGCTCCCCGCTGCTCCGTCCCGCGTCGGCCCGCTCCCCGCCGGTCCGTCCCGCGTCGCCCCGATCCCCGCCGGTCCGTCCCGCGTCGCCCCGATCCCCGCTGGTCCGCTTCTCGCCAGTACCCGACCGCCCCGCGCCCGTGTCCGTGTCCGTGTCCGTGTCCGTGTCCGTGTCCGCGCCTGCGCCTGCGCCTGCGCCTGCGCCTGGAAGTGTCCCGGCTGGCCGCGCCGGGCCGCGGCTCCGGCCGGAGAGCACGCGTTCCAGCTCCGACCAGGGCAGTTTCGGGTTGTGGAAGCTCATCCGCGCTCCTCGGAACGGATGGTCGAACAGATCTTGGAGAGTTCAGGCCCCCGGAGGGGCCGAAACTCGCCAAGATCCAAAGATTGGCGGCCAGCGGTCCTATGGACGGGGCAGCTCGACAGCGCCGTGCGACCAACACCGCCACGGCGAGCACCACCCCGGCCAACACCGCCCCGGCGAGCACCACCCCAACCAACACCGCCACGGCCGACAGCGTCCTGGCCAGCCGCCGCTCGCCCACCCGGCGGGCGGCCGAGCGACGACACCCCGTCCCGCCCACGCCGACCCGTGATCCGGCGATCAGTCATAGACCGCCTCCACCAGCCACTGCCCGGCCTCGACCGCGAGCAGCAGGGCCGTACCGTCGGCCAGGCAGACCTGGAACCGGGCCCGGCGGCGGGCCTCCGCCGGTGCCCACCAGCGCTCGTCCACCGGCCACGGACCGGCCCAGCCGACGATCTCGGCCGGCCGGGCGGCGCCCACGGTCAGCCGGGCCGGCGCGGCGCTGACCTGGAGGCGTGCGCTGACCGCGACCGGCTCACCGGCGGCGTCGTGCACGGTCGCCGCGAGCGGGTCGGGCAGCACCACGGCCGGCGCGGGCGGCGGCAACCGGCCCGGCCACGGTGGTGGACCGGGACGGGCCGGCAGGCGTTCGTCGCCCCACGGCACCAGGCGTACCTGGTCGCCCGGGGAGCGGCCCCCGCCGAGCACCGCGGTGACCACCGCCTCGGGGCCGAGGATGCCCTGCACCCGGTTCAACGCCCGGTGCGCCCGCTCCCGCTCCTCGCCGGTCTCCCCCCACAGGCCGGGTTGCAGGCCGCTCCGGGCGATCACCCCGTCCGGGATCAGCCGCAGCCGGATGATGCCCGCCGTCGGTCGGGTCGGGCGCGCGCCGGTCCGGCCGGTGCTGCCGGACAGCCAGCCGTCGAGCTGCCAGCGCACCCGGTCGGCGATGGCCGCGGCGGTGAGCAGCCCGTCGTGCCGCCACACCCGGTGCAGTTCCTGGCCGTGTGCGGTGACCGCCTCGATGCCGAGTCGGGTGCACGCCAGCCCGTGCGCGGCGAGCCGGTCGTGCAACCGTTCGGCCAACGCCCGGGCGGCGAAGGCCGCCGCGTCGACCCGGTCGAGCGGCTCGTCGTGGTCGGCGGTGACCGCGAGGTCGACCGGCGGTTGCCGGACCGCCAGCGGACGATGGTCCCGCCCGGCCGCCAGCCGGTGGGCCAGCGCGCCGTCGAAGCCGAACCGGGCCAGCACGTCACCGGCGGGCAGCGCCGCGAAGTCGCCCAGGGTGCGTACGCCGAGCCGACGCAGCAGGTCGGTCAGGGCAGTGCGGCCGAGCGCCTCGACGGGCAGCCCGGCGAGGAACCCCGGTGTGCCGTCCGGCGGGACGACGCGCCCGTCCCGGGCGGCCAGGCCGGCGGCGAAGACCCCGTCGGCGATGCCGACCTGGCTCTCCACCGCGCAGGCCTGGGCGACGTGCTCGACGATCCGTTCGGCGGCCGCTTCCTCGCCCCCGAGATAGCGGCTCGGCCCCCGGGCCGCCACCGCGCACGCGCCGGGGCGTACCACCTCGACGCCGGCGACCAGCTCCTCGACGGCGGCGACCACGGGTTCGAACGCCCGGGCGTCGCGCCCAGGGTCGTGCTCGACGACGACGAGCTGCGCGCAGCGCCCCTGCGCCTCGCGTTTGCGCAGCCCGCGGCGCACCCCCTCGGCACGGGCCCGCTCGGAACAGGCGACCACCCGGTTGGCGTGCAGCACGACGACCGGGTCGGTGGCGGGCACCCCGTCGACGATCTCCGCGGCGAGCACCGGCCAGTCCGGGCACCAGAGCAGCAGGGTACGCACCGGCGAGCCGGTCACCTCGGACCGACCAGGGTGAGCGGGCCACGACGGGACGGGCCGATGGACGCGGGGCCGATGGACGCGGGGGGCGTGAACGCGGAGCGGGTGGAGGCGGGGGCCGTGGACGCGGGGGCGGATCGGGGGATGACCCGGGTGAGCCCGTCCCCGGGCAGCCAGACCGTGACCTCCTTGGGGCGGGCGGCGGCCCCGCGACCGCGCGCGGAGACGGTGACCTCGCGGCGGCGCAACCGGCCCCGGCCCGGCCCGAGCCCTTCCCAGGCACCCCGGACCACCTGGAGGGTCACGTCCGCGCCGTCCCACCGCCCGTACGGGACGAGGACGCTGCCCCGCTGACGGGCCCGGGCGGCCAGCCGGTTGGCGACCGAGGCGGAAACCTCCGCCGGCACGGCGGTCACCACGACGTCCACCCCGTCGATCAGCGCGGCGACGACGGTGGCCCACTCCGGGCCCGGACAGGGCACCAGCGCGAGCCGGTCCAGGGCGATGCCCAGCTCGGCGGCCGCACCCGCTCCGAACGTCGGGACCCCGACCACGGCGCACCACGAACCGGCGCGGGACGCCTCGGCGAGCAACGCCAGGACCAGCGAGGTGCCGCCGCTGCGCCGGGGGCGGCCGGCGGTGACCGCGATCGTGCTGCCCCGCCGCAACCCCCGGTTGGGCAGCAGCCCGGTCAGCTCCGGGGCCACCGGAAGCACCCGGTGACCGCCCGCCGGATCGGGAGCGCTCGCCGGGCGCACCAGGCCGGCCAGCGCGGCGGAACCGACCACCATCCGGCCCGCCATCGGACCTACCCCCCGTCGTGCTGTCGGATCGGATGTGCGGGCGGTGCCCGGCCGCCCGGAGCTTCCGCCGGGCGGCCGGGGCAACACGGATCAGGCGGCGAGGCCGTCGAGCGCCGGTTGGTGGGCCACGCCGAGCGCGGCCTCCACCACCGTGACGAACTGTTCGGCGGCGCGCAGCAGGTCGTCGGCCTCCCGAGCGGTCACGACGCGGGGGATGCCGGCTTCGGCGGCGGCCCGCTTGCCGGCGCCGAGAGCGAAGAACCGGGCCCACTCGTCCAGCTCGGGGGCGATGCCGGAGAGCAGGACCCAGACACTGGTGACCCGGTTGCGTCGGGCGGGGGCGGGACGCGCCCGGGCGGCGAGCACGGCCGCGGCCGCCCGGAGCGCGGCCAGGTGGGCGGCCGCGTAGCGAAGGCCGTCGGGACGGGTCTGGGCGGCCTCCGCGAGCCCGCGCCGGGCCACCGCGAGAAGCTGGGCGGGAGTGCGGTGCGGCAGCACGTGCGCCGGCACCGTCGGTGCCTGAGCCGGGTTGGTCGGCATGGACTGTCTCCTCCACGTGGCCGAGGCGCCGCCAACGAGAACGGCGCGCGATGCCGCCGGCGGGGACGCCGGGTCGGGTGGTGCGGAGGAAGACGCACCGGTGTGGGTGGCCGGCCGGGTGTGGATGCTTCCCCACACCACACCCGGCCGGCGTAACCGGCGGGTTCGTCGCCCGCCGCCCGGGGGTCGTGGGCGGCGGGCGACGCTCCTGCCTGACGGGCCCGGACTCGCGACTGCCCGGAACCAGGGTGCGGCCCGCGGTGCCACACCTGCCCGGAGCCGGCGCCGCGAAACACCGCTCCGGGTTGTTGGAACGGGCGTTCGAGGCAATCGAACACTCGTTCTAACTGCTGCTGACAGTACACCCTCCCCCCGACGAAAACGCAACGTGTGACGCGCGGACGTCGCCCGGCGACCCGGCCGACCCGGTCCGGGGTCGCCATGGTGCTCGCCTCGGCCGCGCTCTTCGCCGTCAACGGCACGGTCTCCAAGCTGGTGCTCCGTGCCGGCCTGGACGCCCCGCAGCTCACCCTGCTGCGCGCCGCCGGCGCCGCCACCGGGCTGCTGGTCCTGTGCCTGCTGCTGCGCCCGGGGCCCCGCCGGCTGCGGGCCACCCCCGCCAACTGCCGCTGCTGATCGGGTACGGGCTGGCCGGGTTCTTCACGGTGGTGCTCGGCTCGATCGGCCCGGGTCGCCCCGGCACGGGCCGCCGCACCACCCGCGCCGGACACCGTCACCGTCCCCCACTGAGCCGACCGGGCCCCGCCGCGCCGGCCGGGCCCGCGTGGCGCGGCACGGCCGGCCGAACCGCCGGCCGGCGCACCGGGAAGAATGGCGGCATGCAGCCACATCCGAACGTACGGGCGGTGCAGGACGTGCTCGACGCCGCCGGCGCCCGGGACGGCTCCGGCGCGCCGAGCGCCGTCCGCCTGCTGCCCGACGCGGTCCACACCGCCGCGGCCGCCGCCGAGTCGCTCGGCGTCGGGATCGGCCAGATCGCCAACTCGCTCGTCTTCGACGCCGACGGCGCCCCGCTGCTGGTCCTCACCTCCGGCGCGCACCGGGTGGACACCGCCGGCCTGGCCGCGGCCATCGGGGTCACCCGGCTGCGCCGGGCCACCCCGGAGTTCGTCCGCGAGCACACCGGGCAGGTCATCGGCGGGGTTGCTCCCGTCGGCCACCCGCGCCCGCTGCGCACCCTGGTCGACACCGCCCTGGAGTCGTACGACGAGATCTGGGCGGCCGGCGGCGTGCCGCAGGCGGTCTTCCCCACCACCTACCCGGAACTGCTGCGGGTCACCGGCGGTGCCCCGGCCGAGGTGGCGTGAGCGCGAGGAGTGAGCTTGCGAGCCCCGCAGTCGCGAACGAAAGGCCAGCACCGTGAGCGCGAGGAGCGAGCTTGCGAGCCCCGCAGTCGCGAACGAAAGGCCAGCACCGTGAGCGAGCCGGCACTCGTCACCCTGCACGTGTGGCGCACCTCCCGCGCCGCGCTGCCCCGGGCGCTGGCCCGGATGGCGGTCGACCGCCGCCGGCTGCGGGCGCAGGCCGGCGTACGTTTCGGCAAGCTGCTCGGCACCGGGACCGGCACCGGCTTCGGCCCCGGCGACGCGGACCTGACCCGGTGGGCGGCGCTGACCGTGTGGGATTCTCCCGACGCGGCCGCCGGCTTCGACGACTCGCCCGTGGGTCGCGCCTGGGCGCGGATCGCCCGCGCGGCCGTCCGGGTCGACCTGCGCCCGTTGAGCAGCCGGGGCGAGTGGTCCGGCCGCCGGCCGTTCGGGGAGCCCTCCGGCGGCCGGACCGCCGGGCCGGTGCTGGCGCTGACCAGGGCCCGGCTGCGGCCACGGCGGGCGGCCACGTTCTGGCGGGCGATCCCGCCGGTGGCCGCCGCGCTGCACGCCGCGCCCGGCCTGCTGGCCCGGTTCGGCGTCGGCGAGGCACCCCTGGGCTGGCAGGGCACGGTGAGCGTGTGGCGCGAGCCGGCGGACCTCGTGGCGTTCGCGTACCGTCACCCGGAGCACCGCGCCGCGATCACGCGGACCCCCACCGAGGGGTGGTACGCGGAGGAACTCTTCGCGCGCTTCGAGGTGCGCGGCGTGGTGGGTGACCGGGCGGTGCTGGGATGGGTCGCGGACGGCGATCCGGGAGCGGCGGAGGGTGCACGGGCATGAGGTTGGTGCGGTGGACGCCGGACGATCTCGTCCGACGGCTGGACGACGTGGTGGCCGTCTACGGCGAGGCGATGGGATACCGCCCGGAGCTGCTGGAGGCCCGCCGCGGCTACATCGCCACCCACGTACGCCGGCCCGGCTTCCGCGCCGTCGCCAGCCTGACCAGCGAGGGCCACCTGGCCGGCTTCGGCTACGGCTACCTGGGCGCCGCCGGGCAGTGGTGGCACGACCAGGTCTGGCGGGCGCTGGACACGCCGGCCCGGCAGCACTGGCTGACCCACTGCTTCGAGGTGGTCGAGCTGCACGTCCGGCCGCCCGCGCAGGGGCACGGCCTGGGCGCGGGGCAACTGCGGGCGCTGCTCAGCCTGGCGGAGGGAAGCACCACGCTGCTCTCCACCCCGGAGGCCGACGAGCAGCGGTCCCGGGCCTGGCGGCTGTACCGCCGCTTCGGCTTCGTCGACGTCCTGCGCGACTTCCGCTTCCCCGGCGACGAGCGCCCGTTCGGCGTACTCGGCCGGGACCTGCCGCTGGAGCCCCCGGCGCCCACCCCGCCCGGCCGGCCGGCACCGTGACCCGGCGGCTGGCCTGGGCGCTGCTGGCCGTACTGGTGCTGGCGCAGATCTGCTACCCGCTGACCGGCGGACAGACCCGGGCCCGGCTGACCGTCGCCACCGTCGTGCTCGGCTACCTGCTCTCGGTCGGCCACGCGCTGCTCAGCCGGGGCCCACGTACGGCCGCGGCGCTGGTCGCGGTGGCCACGGTCGGCGGGTTCGCCATCGAGGCGCTCGGCGTGGCCACCGGCTTCCCGTTCGGCAGCTACGACTACTCCGGCGAGCTGGGGCCGAAGCTGGCCGGGGTGCCGCTGATCATCCCGCTGGCCTGGACCTGGATGGCCTGGCCCGCCTGGCTGGCCGCCACCCGGCTGACCGGTGGCGACGCCGGAGACCAGCCGGGGAGCCGGGATGACGCCGGGGGCCGGTCGGGGCGTCGGGGCGGGCGGTTCGCCGTCCGGCGGATCGCGCTGGCCGCCGTCGGGCTGGCCGCCTGGGACCTCTTCCTCGACCCGCAGATGGTGGCCGAGGGCTACTGGAGCTGGCGGGACGCCACCCCCGCGCTGCCCGGCCTGCCCGGCATCCCGGTGAGCAACTACCTGGGCTGGCTGCTCTTCGCCGTGCTGATGATGAGCGCGCTGCGCCCGCTGGCCGGGCCCGCCGTGGCCGGCACCGACGGGCGGGACCACCCGATGTTCGCGCTCTGGCTGTGGACGTACTTCTCCAGCGTGCTGGCCCACGCGGTCTTCCTCGACCTGCCCGCCTCGGCGCTGTGGGGCGCGGCCGGCATGTCGGTGGCGGCCGTGCCGCTGGCGGTCACGCTGGTCCGTTCCCGTCGCGACGAGCGGCACCGGCCCCGCCAGCCGCAGCGCCCCGGCGTCGACGCGACGGCATGACCGCCGTCCTCGCACTGCTGCTCGGCGTGGCCGCGTTGACCGCGCACACCCTGGTCAACGCCGGCCGCTGGCTGCGCCGCCCGCCCGACCGGCCCGCGCCGGTCACCGAGCCCGTGGCGGTGCTGCTGCCGCTGCGCGACGAGGCCGGACGGGTCGCCCCGTGCCTGCGCGCGCTGCTCGCCCAGCGGGGCGTGCCGGGGCTGCGGATCGTGGTGCTCGACGACGGGTCGACCGACGGCACCGCCGACGTGGTCCGCGCGGTGGCCGGCGACGACCCCCGGGTCGTCCTCCTCGACGGGGTCGCCCCGCCGCCGGGCTGGCTGGGCAAGCCGCACGCCTGCTGGCAGTTGGCCACCCGGGCCGACCCCGCCGCGACCGCGCTGGTCTTCGTCGACGCCGACGTGCTGCTCGCCCCGGACGCGGTCGCGGCGGCGGTGACCGAGCTGCGCGCCGCGCGGGTGACGCTGCTGTCGCCGTACCCCCGGATCCTGGTGGCGACGGCGGCCGACCGGCTGGTCCAGCCGCTGTTGCAGTGGCTGTGGCTGACCTTCCTGCCGCTGCGGGCGATGGAACGCTCGGCGCGGCCGTCGCTGGCCGCCGCCGGCGGGCAGTTCCTGGTCGTGGACCGGGCCGGCTACGACGCGGCCGGCGGCCACGCCGCGGTCGCGGACCGGATCCTGGAGGACATCGAGCTGGCCCGCGCGGTCAAGCGGGCAGGCGGCCGGATCGCCCTCGCCGACGGCTCGCGGCTGGCCGCCTGCCGCATGTACGAGAACTGGCCGCAGTTGCGCGACGGCTACTCGAAGTCGCTCTGGGCGACCTTCGGTCATCCGGCCGCGGCGGCCCTGGTGGTCACGGCGTTGCTCCTGCTCTACACCGCGCCCCCGCTGCTGGCGGTGACGGCGCTGGCCGTCGGCGCGCCGACGGTGGCCGCCGCGGCCCTGGGCGCCTACCTGCTGGGCGTCACCGGGCGGGTGGTCAGTGCCCGGGCGACCGGCGGCCGGTGGTGGCCCGACGCGCTGGCACACCCCGTGTCGGTCGTGGTCCTCGGTTGGCTGACCCTGCGGTCGTACCATCTGCGGAAGCGACGCCGCCTGTCCTGGCGTGGTCGCCCCGTCACCTAGGGAGGCGCGGCATGGCGCGGATCGTGGTCGTCGGCGCCGGGGTGGGAGGGCTCGCCACCGCCGCCCGGCTGGCCGCCACCGGGCACGAGGTCACCGTGGTCGAACGCGCGGACACCGTCGGCGGCAAGCTCGGCCGGTACGTCCACGACACCCCGGCCGGCTCCTTCCACTTCGACACCGGGCCGAGCCTGCTCACCCTGCCCGACGTCTTCCACGACCTGTTCGAGGCGACCGGCGCGAAGCTCGACGAGTACCTCGACCTGGCCCCGGTGGACCCGATCGTGCGGCACGTCTTCCCCGGCGGCGGCCCGACCCTCGACTCGTGCGCCGACCCGGCCGAGTTCGCCGCCCGGATCGGCGCGGCCTTCGGCGACCGGGCCGCCGCGGACTGGCAGCGGCTGTGGCGCCGGGCCGCCCGGGTGTGGCAGGCGTCGCACCAGGACATCCTGCGCCGCCCGATCGACTCCCCGCTGGACCTGGCCGCGCTGGCCTGGCGGCTGGGCGACCTGGCCGCCATCGGTCCCGGCCGGACGCTGCGCGGGTTGGGCCGGCGGCACCTGTCCGACCCCCGGCTGCGGATGCTGCTGGACAGGTACGCCACCTACACCGGCGCGGACCCGCGCCGGGCGCCGGCCGCGCTGGTCGCCGTGCCCTACGCCGAACTCGCCTTCGGCGGCTGGTACCTGCGCGGCGGGCTGGGCACGCTCGCCGACGCGCTGCTGACCCGCTGCCTGGACCTCGGCGTGGTCGTGCGGACCGGCGCCACGGTCACCCGGATCGACGCCGCGGGCGGCCGGGTGCACGGCGTACGCCTGCGTGGGGTCGCCGCGCCGGTCCCCGCCGACGTGGTGGTCGCCAACGTCGACGCGCTCACCCTCTACCGGGACCTGCTGCCCGACCCGCGCCGGCTGGCCGGGCTGACCGACCGCAGCCTGGCCGGTTTCGTGCTGCTGCTCGGCGTTGCCGGGGATTCGGGGCTGGCGCACCACAACGTGTTCTTCCCCCACGACTACGACGCCGAGTTCGACGCGGTCTTCGGCCGGCCGGGGCGCGGCGTACGGGCCCGGCCGGCGGCGGATCCCACCGTCTTCGTCACCGTCGCCGACGACCCGATGATCCGGCCGGCCGGCCACGAGGCGTGGTTCGTGCTGGTCAACGCCCCCCGGCACGGCACCGCCGCCGGTGCCGTCGACTGGCGCCGGCCGGGGCTCGCGCAGGCGTACGCCGACCGGGTCCTCGACGTGCTGGCCGACCGCGGCGTCGACGTGCGGGACCGGGTGGTGTTCCGGGAGGTGCGTACGCCGGCCGACCTGGACGCCGCGACCGGCGCGCCCGGCGGGTCGATCTACGGCACCGCCGGTGGCCTGCTGCGCCCGGCCAACCGGGGCCCGGCCGCCGGGCTGTGGCTGGTCGGTGGCTCCAGCCACCCGGGCGGCGGCCTGCCGATGGTGGCCCTCTCCGCCCAGATCGTCGCCGACGAGATCGGCCCCGCCTGGTAGCAGCGGCGCGCCGTTCAGCTCATGATCCTTCACGTGGCGTCATGACGGTATCGCCACGGCGGCCTCGGTGTCGGCGAGGCGGGTCAGGAAGCCGGCGATCGTGACGAGTTGGGCGTCGTCGTAGCCAGACAGGAGTGCGCTCAGGCGCTGAGCGCGCGCGGCGTCCTGGTCACGGAATCGCTCCTCGTTGAGCGAGACGATTACCTTGCGGCGGTCCTTGGTGCAACGCTCCCGGGTCACGCACCCGGCCGCCTCCAGCCGGTCGACCACCCCGGTCGTGGTGCCCGAAGACGTGAGCTTGGTGAGTTCTGCGAGGAGACCGGGGGTAAGCGGGCCGCGCAGGCGCAGCAGGTTGATGAAGTTCGCCTCACACGTGCTCAGCGTCAGGCCGACGTCGTCGGCGGCAATCTGGTCGATTCGCGCTGATGCCGCCGCGTACCGCTGCGCAGCGGCCCCGATCTGGTCGATGGTTTCGGACTGTGCGGCAGGCACGGTTGCCATGGCGCGGCCCCCTCCCATAATCTGTCGCTTAGACGAGATACTTGGCTGGACGACAGAAACGTCCTAACGAGCATCTCGCCCTGACGATGGTACTCGGGCGCGACAGGAGAACCACGATGACGGCGTCGGCTACTTCTCTGAGCGATCCTGTCGACGCCCGATATCCGCGGCGGTGGACGGCGATGGTCGTGCTCGTGCTGGGGTTCATGCTCGACCTGCTCAACGTCACGATCGTCAACGTCGCCCTGCCCGCGATCCAGGACGACCTCGGCGGCACGCCCTCGCAGATCGGCTGGATCGCGACCGCCTACCTGCTGGCGTTCGCGATCGTCCTGATCACCGCCGCACGGCTGGGCGACCTGTGGGGACGCAAGCGCCTGTTCCTCATCGGCCTGGGCGCCTTCGCGCTGTCCGGCGCCTGGTCCGCGCTCGCACACGGCCCGGGCGAACTCATCGCCGCCCGCGCCGCCCAGGGCCTGGCCGCGGGCCTTCTAGCGCCACAGGTGATGAGCAGCCTCTACACACTGTTCCGGGGCCGCGAACGGGCCACCGTGCTCGGCCTCTTCGGGGTCATCGCCGGCATCGCGCAGGCCGGCGGTCTCCTGCTCGGCGGAGCACTCATCGCCGCCGACGTCGCCAGCCTGGGATGGCGGACCGTGTTCTGGATCAGCGTTCCCATCGCCCTGATTCTGATCGGCCTGGGAACGTGGCTGATCCCGGAGAACCGCGCACCCGACGCCGGACGGCCGCAATGGCTACCCGTCATCGGTCTGACCCTGGGACTCGTCGCCATCGTGTTCTCTCTCCTGGAAGGACGCACCTACGACTGGGCACCCTGGACCTGGCTCCTCCTGGCCGCCGGGGCCGCCGCGGTCGCAGCCGTGGCCCTCGGTGAGCACCACAACCCCGCACGCCGCGACGGAGCCCTCCTGCCCGTGGCCATCCTGCGCGAGCGCACCAGCGCCGTCGCCCTCCTCGTGCAGATGATCGCCTTCGCCGCATTCAGCGGCTTCCTGCTCGTGTTCATCCTCTGGCTTCAAGACGCCCAGGACTACACCGCGCTGGCCGCAGGCACCGTGACCATCGCCTTCTGCGCCGGTGGCCTGGCCACCGCGGGACTGGTTGGCCACCTCACCGTCCGCTTCGGCCGCTACACCGTCGTGGCCGGCACACTCCTGGGGGCCCTCGGCACCGCTGCCGTCCTCGGTGCCGCCACGACCGCCACCAGCGACGTCAACCCCTGGCTGCTGGCACCGGGACTGTTCGTCCTCGGCATGGGCATCAACCTCGTCATGCCACCCCTGACCACCCTGTTCCTATCCACCACGCCCCCTCGCTACGCCGGATCGGCCTCCGGCATATGGACCACGAGCCAACAATTCGGCGCCGCGATCGGCGTCGCCTCCCTCAGCTCCATGTTCCTCGGCATCGCCGCAACCAGCGGCTACGCCCCAGCCCTGACCATCAGCGCCATAAGCATCAGCACGGCACTCGTCATCAGCGCCGCCCTCTGCCTCGCCCTCCCGGCCCGCTCGAAGGTCGCCAGCGCGTGAGCCGGCACAGCCCGGCACCCGATCCGCACCAGTCCTGCCAAGATCGCTCCCTCGATGACGACGACTCCGCCCGCCGCTCGCCGACCCAGCGGGGCGTCGGCTGACACCGGTGAAAGGTGACAAGTGTCGTTCCGGGACCCCTGTCCGGCAGGGCCGCGAAGCTCACGGAGACCCGCTCATACCTCGTTCGGCCGGGCGCGCGGTCAGCCGGCGTCGATCAGGGCGCGGCGGACCGCGGAGAGGAGTTGGCCGAGGCCGAACCCGGCCAGCAGCACCCAGACGGCCGTCGCCATGGTGATCGTGCCGGCCGCCAGGTCCGGCTCGATCAGCCCGGTCAGCCCCGCCAGCAGCAGCCCGGCCAGGGCCACCGAGACCCGCGTCGGGCGCTCCCCCACGGTCACCGCGCCGATCTCCCGCATCCCGGCGGAGACCGCCCGGGCGCGGACGTACTCGTGCAGCCAGGAGAGCGCACCGCCGGTCACGACGAGCGCCCCCGGCGCGCCGACCAGCCAGAACGCGACCAGCCAGGCGATCTCTCCGAGCCGGTCGGCCAGCGAGTCGTAGACGTAGCCGAGCCGGGTGGTCCGGTTCGTGGCCACCGCAACCGCGCCGTCGACGCTGTCCGCCACCGCGGCGAGCAGCACGAACAGCGCCGCGAGGAAGGGACCGTCCTGCGGCCGTACGGCGAACAGCGGCACACAGGCGCAGAGCAGCACGCCGACCACGGTGACCGGGGTGGGGCCGACCCGCAGCCGGCCCAGCACGAACCCGACGTGGTAGGCGAACCGCAGCCAGGCGCGGACCACCGGGGCCGCCGCCCGGGGGTCGAAGCCCCCGTGCAGTCGTGCCCAGGCTGTCGCGTACTCGTCCCAGTTCAGCTGTGTGCCCACCACGGAACAACCGTCGCACCACCGCTCAGGTGTCGCGGCACCGGGATCACACCCGCGCGCCCGCCTCGAGGTTCTGCCAGACCTCGCGGGTGGCGGTGGAGCGGTTGAGGGTGATGAAGTGGATCCCCGGCACGCCCTCGGCGAGCAGCCGCCGGCACATCTCGCTGGCCTGCTCGACGCCGAGCCGGCGCACCGCCTCCGGGTCGTCGGCGACCTTCACGAACTGCTCGGCCAGGGCCGGCGGGAAGGGCGCCCCCGAGAGCTGCGTGGAACGCTCGATGGTGCCGATCTGGGTCACCGGCATCACGCCGGCCAGGATCGGGGTGTCGCAGCCGGCGGCGGCGACCCGGTCGCGCAGCCGCAGGTAGTCGTCGGCGTCGAAGAACATCTGGGTGATCGCGAAGTCCGCACCGGCCCGGCACTTGCGGACGAAGTGCTCCGTGTCGTTGGCCACGTCGGGCGAGCGCGGATGCTTGTAGGGGAACGCGGCCACCCCCACGCTGAAGTCGCCGGCGTCGCGCACCAGGCGGACCAGGTCCTCGGCGTACAGCACGCCCTCGGGGTGCCGGACCCAGTCGCCGCCCGGGTCGCCCGGCGGGTCGCCCCGCACGGCGAGCACGTTGCGCACCCCGACCCCGGCGAGCCGGCCGATGACGTGTCGCAGCTCGGCCACGGAGTGGTTGACCGCGGTCAGGTGGGCCATCGGCAGCAGGGTGGTCTCGGTGGCGATCCGCTCGGTGACCGCGACGGTGGTGTCGCGGGTCGATCCGCCCGCGCCGTAGGTGATCGAGACGAACGACGGGCGCAGCGACTCCAGCTCGCGGATCGCCTGCCACAGCAGTTGCTCGCCCCGCTCGGTCTTGGGCGGGAAGAACTCGAACGAGAAGGTCGGCTGGCGCTCACGGATCAACTCCCCGATCGCCGGCTGCGGGTTGGGGAAGACTGAGGGAAGACCGAGCGCCACTCCACGACTCTAGCGGGCCTACCCGCCGGATCGGGCATCTTCCCACACTGACGGACACTCCGCCGCACGGACACCGCCGGCCCCGGCGACGGCCCGTGGCCCGGCGCGCCCGCCACGGCCACGACCATGGATCGGCAGCCCAGCGGCGTGGCCGTGCGGTCCGGCGACCTGACGGTACGGCCCGACAGCCGGCGGGGCAGCGCGGCGGTGCGGCCGGAAAACGTCGCACCCCTGGAGTAATCATGTGGTTGCGCGGAGTGGGCGGCCGGAGGTCGACCACCGGGGGCCGCGCGGGGGTCAGCATCCACCGGTGACGCACCGGTCCCGGCCGGGGCCTGCGCCACCACCGCGCCGACCCGCCCGGAGGACCGATGCCGCCGTCCCCGCCACCCGACCCGCAACTGCTCGGGCCGCTGCTCGCCCAACTCCGGCTCGCCCGTGGCTGGAGCCAGCTGCGGGTCGCCGGCGAGCTCTGTGCCGCTTCCGGAGTGCCCACTCTCAGCAGGCACGAGGTCTCCCGGTGGGAACGGCAGCTACGCCTGCCCGGCGACTTCTGGCTCGGCTGGCTCGCCGTCGTCCTCGCGGTACCGGTCGACCTGCTGGCCGCCGCCGCGGCCCGCACCCGCAGCCTGAGCCCGCCACCGGCCTTCGGCGGGTCCCGCCCCCGGGCGGCGCTGCTCGCCCTGGCCCAGCGCTGGCTGGCCGACCCGCACGCCGTACTGCTGCCCGGCGCGCCCGCGTCTCCCGTCGACCGGGACGGAAGCGGGGGCGCGGGCTGGGCTGGGAGCGGAGACCCGCCGCGGCCGGCCCCATCGCGGCCCCCCGGGCAGCGAAGTCCGACCGGGCCCGCGCTGCCGGCCTCCGGAGTGCCAGACTCCGGGCCGCCGAAGCCCGGGCCACCGGACTCGGGGCCGTCGGGCCCCGAGCCGTCGGACTCGTGGCCGTCCGGGCCTCACCCGGCCGGGCCGGGCCGGCTGGCGGAGCTGCGCCGGCTCGACGACCTCGTCGGCGGGGCCGACCTGGCCGGATTCGGGGCGTACCGGCTGGGACGGGCGGTGCGGGCGCTGTCCGGCTGCGGCCCGGCCAGACGCCGTCGGCTGCTGCCCGAGCTGGCCGAGTCCGCCCAGTTCGCCGGCTGGCTCGCCGCCGACGCCGGGGACGCCGCCGGTGCGCTGGACGCCTACCGGCTGGCGTTGCGTGCGGCCGCGTCGGCCGGTGACCCGGCGCTCGCCGGGCACGTGCTCGGCTCGGCCAGCCACCTGCTCGCCGGCGTCGGTGACCCGGAGGGCGCGCTGCTGCTGGCCCGCACCGCGTACGCCGGTGCCCGGCGGGCGGCCAGCCCCGGTCTGCGCGCCCTGCTGCTGCACCGGGTCGCGCTGGCCGCGGCGCTGGGCAATCGGGCCGGGGCGGCACGGCAGGCGCTCGACGCGGCCCGTCGCGTGACTGGCGCCCCGGAGCCGGGTCAGGAACCGCCGTGGCTCTACTGGCTCGACGGGCCGGAGCTGGCGGCGATGGCCGGGCGCACGTTGGTCGCGCTGGGCCGGCCACGCCCGGCCGAGACACCGCTGCACGCCGTCCGGCGGCGGAGCCCCCGCACCTCCGCGATCTACGGCGGCTGGCTGGCGCGGGGCTACCTGCAACTCGGCGAGGTGGAGCGAGCCTGCGCGGTGGCCGGCGAGGCGCTGCTCGACGCGATCCGCGCCGGGTCGCCCCGCGCGCTGGGCCAGCTGACCGAGGTACGCCGACGGCTGGCCGCGTACGGCGACGAGCCGGCCGTCCGGCGGTACCGGGCGCTCACCGCGGCGGCCACCGCCTACCTGCCCCGTTCCGGGCCGCCACCCCGTCCGGCCGGCCGGCGGGATCGGGTGAGACCTGCGGCGCGTCGGGCCCCCGGTGGTGCGACCGGGCCCATCCCGACCGGCTAGCGTCGTGGCGTGACCCATGCTGCTCCCGTTTCACCCGTCGACCGCGCCGGGCTGCGTCAACGGATCGACAAGGCCCTCACCGATTTCCTGGCCAGCCAGCGCACCTGGATGGCCGGGGTCGACGACGCCCTGGCCCCGGTCGCCGAGGCGATCGAGGCGTTCGTGCTGGGCGGCGGGAAGCGACTGCGGCCGGCATTCGCGTACTGGGGGTTCCGGGGTGCCGGCGGGATGGACACCGACCAGGTGGTCACCGCCCTGGCCTCGCTGGAGTTCGTGCAGGCCAGCGCGCTGATCCACGACGACGTGATGGACCGGTCCGACACCCGGCGCGGCGAACCGGCCGTGCACCGGCGGTTCGCCGCCCGGCACCGGGCGGCCGGCTGGGGCGGCGACGCGGACGGCTTCGGCGACGCCGCGGCGATCCTGCTGGGTGACCTGTGCCTGGTCTGGTCGGACGAGCTGCTGCACTCCGCCGGGCTGGACCCGCGTACGGTGGCCCAGGCCCGGCCGGTCTTCGACGCCATGCGCACCGAGGTGACCGTCGGCCAGTACCTCGACGTGCTGACCCAGGCCACCGGAGACACCTCGGTGGAGCGGGCCAGCAAGGTCGCCCGCTACAAGTCGGCGAAGTACACGGTCGAGCGGCCTCTGCTGCTCGGCGCCACGCTGGCCGACGCGCCGGAACAGGTGCGGGCGGCATACTCCGCGTACGGGCTGCCGCTGGGTGAGGCGTTCCAGCTCCGCGACGACGTACTGGGGATCTTCGGTGATCCCGCCCAGACCGGCAAGCCCGCCGGGGACGACCTGCGTGAGGGCAAGCGGACCTACCTGGTGGCGGCGGCCCTCGAGGCCACCGACGGGGCAGGTCGGGAACTGCTGCTCGGCGGGCTCGGCGACCCCGGGCTGGACGAGAGCAGGGTTGCCCGGCTACGCGAGCTGATCGACGGCAGCGGGGCGCTGGCACGTACGGAACGGCGGATCGCCATGCTGACCGACACCGCGCTGGCCGCGCTGGCCACCGTCGACCTCGACACCGAGGCCCGCCAGGCCCTCGTCGACCTCGCCATAGCCGCCACCCGCCGCACCGACTGACCCACCCCCACCCACCCCTCCCTCCTCGCGCCCACCCCCACCCACCCACATGCCCGCGATCTTGCAGTTTGTGCCCACGATTTGCCCGGTTTGCCCGAGATATCCGGGCACAAAGTGCAAGATCGCGCACGGCGGGAGGGAGGGAGGGAGGGAGGGAGGGAGGGGCCGGGGGGTGGGGGGTCAGAAGCCTAGGGCTTGGGCTCGGCGTTTCACCTCGCGGGCCTGGTCGCTGGCCAGGGCTTTCGCGGGGGTCGTACCGGGCAGGGTGTCATCCGGCTCGAAGAGCCAGCGCAGCGTGGCCTCGTCGTCGTAGCCCGCGTCGGCCAGCAGATTGAGCACACCGGGCAGGTGCTTCAGTACCGTCTTGTTGGCCACCAGGTCGGCCGGGACCCGGCGGACGCCGTCGCGGCGCACCGCGATCAACTCCCGGTCCCGGATCATCTGGTGGACCTTGCTGATCGACACGTCGAGGCGCTCGGCCACGTCCGGCAGGGTCAACCAGTCGGCGGGCCCGCCGGAAACGGGCCCATCGGCGGACCCGGCGGAAACGGAGCCGGTGGAAACAGAGCCGGGCACGGCCCGGTCGGCGGGTACGGAGTCGGTCACCGGACCACCCTGCCATGCCCCGTCCGGCCAGGGCCAACGGCACCCCGACGACCCGTCTGAACAGGGCCGATGGCGGAGACGAGCGCGGCGGGAAGACTGCCGTCGCACCCCGGCTGTAGCATCCTGTTCAACCTTCACCCCCTGGACACATAGACTCCCTGCCGATGGACACACAGGTCGCCGACACGTTGCTGGGCTCGCTGATCGACGGGCGCTACCGCATCCGCGGTCGCGTGGCCCGTGGCGGCATGGCGACCGTGTACACCGCCACCGACGAGCGCCTCGAGCGCACCGTGGCGCTCAAAATCATTCATCCGTCCCAGGCCCCGGAAACGGGGGCCCGGGCGGCGGGCTTCGTGGAGCGGTTCACCGACGAGGCGAAGACCATCGCCCGGCTGACCCACCCCAACGTCGTCGCCGTCTACGACCAGGGCAACCACGCCGGCCTGCCCTACCTGGTGATGGAGTACGTCCGCGGCCGCACGCTGCGTGACGTGCTCGCCGAGCGGCGCCGGCTCAATCCCGACGAGGCGCTGGCCATCACCGAGCAGATGCTCGCCGCGATCGCCGCCGCGCACCGGGCGGGGCTGGTGCACCGCGACGTGAAACCGGAGAACGTCCTGGTCGCCGAGGCCCCCACCGGCGGCGCGGCCAACCTGGTCGACAGCGTGGTCAAGGTCGCCGACTTCGGGCTGGCCAGGGCGGTCGAGGCGAGCGCCGACGACGAGAACGGCAACCAGCTGATGGCCACGGTGGCGTACGTGGCCCCGGAGCTGGTCACCGACGGGCACGCCGATCCGCGCACCGACGTCTACTCCGCCGGCATCGTGCTGTTCGAAATGCTCACCGGCCGGGTGCCCTACGACGGGGACCGCCCGGTCGACATCGCCTGGCAACACGTCGACCGGGACGTCCCGGCACCGTCGACGCTGGTGCCCGGGCTGCCCAGGGCGCTCGACGACCTGGTCGCCAGGGCCACCCGACGCGACCCGGGCGCCCGGCCCACCGACGCCGGCGCCCTGCTGGCCGAGGTGCAGGTCGCCCGGGACGACCTGAGCAGCGCCAACTCGCGTACCGCCGTGTTGCGCCGGGTGACCGACGACGCGGTGGCCCAGCCGACGATGGTGGTCGCGGCGGTCCGGCCGGCCGAGCGGCCCTCGTGGGCCCGGCTGCCCGCCGATGGCGGGACCCGGGCGGGCCGTCGCCGGGCCGTGCCCGAGGAGAGCGGGAGCCTGTGGTCGCGGCTGGCGGAGCTGCGCACCCGGGTCATGGGCGACCCGCGGGGCCGGATGGCCGTCATCGCCGCCGCGGTGGTGCTGCTCCTGATGGTCGTCGGCGGTGGCTGGTGGTTCACCTCCGGCCGCTACACCGAGGCGCCGCCGCTGGTCAGCCTGAGCAAGGCCGAGGCGGAGGCGCAGGCCGCCCGGGGCGGCTTCACCCTCGCCTACGCCGATCCACGCTACGACGAGAAGGTCCCGAAGGACGCCGTCCTGGCGCAGGAACCGGGCACGGCCGGCCGGATCCTCAAGGGCGGCACGATCACGCTGACCCTCTCGCTCGGCCCCGAGCGGTTCCCGGTGCCCGACGTGGTGGGCAAGGACTTCGAGCTGGCCGAGGCGGACCTGCTCGACGCGAAGCTGGTGGTGGTGAAGGGTACCGCCCGCTACGACGACAACCTGCCCACGGGCGTGGTGGTGGACACCAACCCGAAGGTGGGCACCGAGGTCAAGCCGGGCGACAAGATCACCGTCATCCTGAGCAAGGGCAAGGCGCCCATCTCGGTGCCGAACCTGGTCGGCAAGAACCTGGGCGAGGCCCGGACGCTCCTCGCCCAACTGGGTCTGGTGTTGGTGGAGCCACCCACCTACAAGGACTCCGACAAGCCCCGCGACGAGGTCCTCGGGCAGAGCCCGGCGGACGGCTCCGGGGTGGAGCGCGGTGCGAAGGTCAAGCTGGAGGTCAGCAAGGGCCCGCCGTTGGTCGCCGTGCCCCGGGTCATCGACCTGCCGTGCCAGCAGGCCAAGCAGTTGCTGGAGAGCCAGAACTTCCCGGTGGCGATCCAGTTCAACCCGAACGGCATCGTCCGGTTCCAGAACCCGCCGGAGAACACCCAGGTGGCGCCGGGCACCCAGGTCACCATCGGATGCATGTAGGGATGACGGCGCGCCGGCCGGTCGGCTCGCACACGCCCACCTCGGGCGGACTGGCGAGGGCTGCCCTGCCGTACGCCGACGCGGCCGGCTCGCAGGTGGTGCAGGTCTACGTCTCGAACTCGCGGGGCTGGGCGCTGCCGGCCGGCGACCCGGTCCAGGACGCGCTGTTCCGCGACGGCTGCGTCGAGCGGGGCCTGCCCGTCTTCATCCACGCGTCGTTGCTGGTCAACCTCGGCTCCCCCACCGCGAACACGGTCGAGCGCTCGGCGGCGACACTCGCCCACGCGCTGGACCGGGGCCGGGCCATCGGTGCCGAGGGCGTGGTCTTCCACGCCGGCAGCTCGGTCGACGAGAGCCACGCCACAGCCGCGATGCGGCAGGTACGCGAGGCGCTGCTCCCGCTGCTCGACAAGGCGGCCGCGGCGGACGGCCCGCGCCTGCTGGTCGAGCCCAGCGCAGGCGGCGGCCGCTCGCTCGCCTCCCGGGTGGAGCACCTCGGCCCCTACCTCGACGCGGTGGACCGCCACCCCTGGCTCGGGGTCTGCTTCGACACCTGCCACGCCTGGGCGGCGGGGCACGACCTGGCGGCCGAGGGCGGCATGACGGCGACGCTGGACACGCTGGTGGCGACGGTCGGCGACGGCCGGCTTCGGCTGGTGCACGCGAACGACTCGAAAGATCTCTGCGGCTCCACCCGGGACCGGCACGAGAACATCGGCAGCGGCACCATCGGTGAGCGGGCGTTCGCCGAACTGATGGCCCACCCGGCCACCGCCGGCGTCCCGGTCGTGGTGGAGACCCCGACCGAGAAGCACGTCGGGCACGCCGCCGACATCGCCACCCTCCGCCGCCTGCACCCCTGAGACACCCGACGCGGACCGGCCGGGACGACGGTCAAGCCGAAACGACGGTCAGGCCGAAACGACGGTCAAGCCGAGAGGCGAGACGCCCAGGCCGCGACGGCGGTCAGACGGCGTCAGGCCGAAACGGCGGTCAGCGCCGCAGGGTGCGGGTCAGGACGTCGATCGCCCGGTCGATACCGGCGTCGTCGACGCCCAGGTGGGTGACCAGACGGGCGGTACGAGGGCCGAGCACCGAGACCAGGACGCCCTCGGCACGGGCGGCTGCGGCCAGGGCGTGCGCGTCCATCGACGCCTTGGTCAGGTCCAGCGGCACGAGGTTGGTCCGGACCGTGGCGGCCAGCACGCCGAACGGGGCGATCGCCTCGGCGAGCCGGGCCGCCCTGGTGTGGTCGGCGGCGAGCCGGTCGACGTGGTGGGCCAGCGCGTACCGGCCGGCGGCGGCCAGGACGCCCGCCTGCCGCATCCCGCCGCCCATCCGCTTGCGGACGAACCGGGCCCGCTCGATCCGCTCGGCGCTGCCGACGACCAGCGAGCCGACCGGCGCGCCGAGCCCCTTGGAGAGGCAGACCGACAGGGTGTCGAACAGGGCGCCGTACTCAACCAGCGGCACGCCGTCGGCGACGTGCGCGTGCCAGATCCGGGCGCCGTCGCAGTGCAGGGCGACCCCCGCGTCGCCGGCGACCCGGCGCAGCTCACGCAGGGTCGCCAGCGGGATCACCCCACCGCCGCCCCGGTTGTGGGTCTGCTCGACGGCGATCGCCCGGGTGGGCACCGCCCAGTAGCCGTCCGGACGGATCATGGCGGCGACCGCGTCGGGGTCGACGTCCGCGCCGACCGCCGGCCAGGTGCGCGAGGAGATGCCACCGTACGCGGCAGCGGCCCCGATCTCGTACGTCACCACGTGCGCGTCGGCGTCGCAGAGCAGCTCGTTGCCGGGCGGCACGACCAGTTGCAGGGCGATCTGGTTGGCCATCGACCCGCTCGGGGCGAACAGCGCCGCCTCGTGCCCGAACAGCGCGGCGACCTCGGCCTCCAGCGCGTTGACGGTCGGGTCCTCGCCGTAGACGTCGTCGCCGACCTCGGCGGTGGCCATCGCCTCGCGCATCCCCGGGGTCGGCCGGGTGACGGTGTCCGAGCGAAGGTCGACGAGTTCGTCAGCCACAACGATTCCTCCGGCCGCCGACTGCGGGGCTCGCAAGCTCACTCCTCGCGTCAGCCACAACGATTCCTCCGGCCGCCGACTGCGGGGCTCGCAAGCTCACTCCTCGCGTCAGCCACGGAGCATCTCCGCCACGAGGAAGGCCAGTTCGAGCGACTGCTGGGTGTTGAGCCGGGGGTCGCAGGCGGTCTCGTAGCGGCCCGGCAGGTCGAGGTCCTCGATGCCCTGGGCGCCGCCGAGGCACTCGGTGACGTCCTCACCGGTCAGCTCGACGTGCAGGCCGCCGGGATGGGTCTCCAGGCCCCGGTGCACCTCGAAGTAGCCGAGCACCTCGTCGACGATCCGGTCGAAGTGCCGGGTCTTGTAGCCGTTGGACGACTCGTGCGTGTTGCCGTGCATCGGGTCGCACTGCCAGACCACCTTGGCGCCGGCGGCGGTCACCTTCGCCACGATCGGCGGCAGGGCGTCGCGGACCCGGTGGTTGCCCATCCGGCTGATCAGGGTGAGCCGGCCGGGGACGTTCTCCGGGTTGAGCTTCTCGCAGAGCTCGATCGCCTCGTCCGGCGTGGTGGTCGGGCCGAGCTTCACGCCGATCGGGTTGGCGATGCGGGAGATGAAGTCGATGTGCGCCCCGTCGATCTGCCGGGTGCGCTCGCCGATCCACAGGAAGTGCCCGGACAGGCCGTACGCCCGGCGGTCGGAGACCCGGGTCAGCGCCCGGTCGTACTCCAGGGCCAGGGCCTCGTGCGAGCAGTAGAGGGTGACAGTGCGCAGCGCCTCGTCGTCGGTCATCCCGCAGGCCCGGATGAAGGCCAGCGCCCGGTCGATCTCCCGGGCGATCGCCTCGTAGCGCTCGCCGGCCGGCGAGTTCTTGACGAAGCCCTTGTTCCAGTCGTGCACGGCGTGCAGGTCGGCGAGCCCGCCGGCGAGGTACGCGCGGAGCATGTTCATCGCGGCGGCCGAGTTCGCGTACGCCCGGATCATGCGCTGCGGGTCGGCGGCCCGCGCCTCCGGCGTGGCCTCCAGCGAGTTGATCATGTCGCCCCGGTAGGCGGGCAGGCCGCGCGCGTCGGTCGGCAACGACCGGGGCTTGGTGTACTGCCCGGCGACCCGGGCGACCTTGACCACCGGCAGCGAGGCGCCGTAGGTGAGCACGATCGCCATCTGGAGCAGGGTGCGGGCGTTGGCCAGCAGGTGGCTCTCGGTGTTGTCGGCGAAGGTCTCCGCGCAGTCGCCGCCCTGGAGCAGGAACGCCTTGCCCTCGCACACCAGCGCCAGCCGCTGGCGGAGCTGGTCGACCTCGTAGGGCGCCACCACCGAGGGCACCGTGTCGAGCACCTTGCAGACCTCGGCGACCTCCGCCGGATCCGACCACGGCGGGACCTGTGTGCGCGGCAGCTCCCGCCAGCGGTCGAGGCCGAGGGCCGCGTCCTCGGCGGAGTCGACGGTCGGACGGCTGGTCTGCAGCCCCGGGCTGCCCACCGCGGGATGGCTCAGCTGATGCCACTCATGGCGCATGACAGAAAGCGTACGGCGACCGGCGCGGCGGCCGACCGGCGAGGGGGCGGGTTCCGGCAGATGAGAGCCGGCTCACCCGGCCGGGGGCGACGCCGCGCCGGACGGGGCCGGGGTGTTGCCGCCCGGCGCCTCGGCGGCGATGCACCAGTCGGCACCGTCGCGGGTGACCGTGAACAGCAGCGGCCGGGTGATGGTCCTGGAGCCGGCGGCGACCGAGACCGACGTGCTCACCTCCTGACCCCGTGGGCCGGGGCGGACGTCGACGATCTCGGCCTGGGGCACCGTGAAGTGGTCGGCGAAGTCGCCGTTGGGGCCCGTCGCGGCGGCGTCGAACGCCTCCTGGAGGGTGGCGCAGAGCTGGCTGCGCCCGGCCGCGACGTCCTTGGCGGTCATCGCGTCGAGGTACGCCTGGACCCGCTCCCGCGACTTCCCGGCGGCCTCCTCGGCCGGGGCCCGCCCGGGCTCGGTCGCCGGGTCGGCCTTCTCGCCGCCGATACCGCAGCCGAGCAGTGCGAGGGGCAGGATCCCGAGCAACACGGCACCCGCCGCCAGCCTGCCGCGCGTCGCGCGCATCGCCACCTCCGTCGCCGTGCCCACCGAACCCCGTCGAGCGGCGAGTCTGTCACATCGACACGCGTGCCCGGGGGCCGCCGCGCCCGGACCGCCGGCGCGCGGCCGGCGGGGAGGGACCGGTGCAGTCCCTCCCCGCCGTGTGGGTGGTGCGTCGGCGCTCGGCTCAGCCGAGACCGCCCTTGATGGCGCCGATCAGTTCGCCGTTTCCGGTGTCACCGGAGAGCTCCCAGAAGAAGGCGCCACCGAGGCCCTGGTTCTTCGCGTACGTCATCTTGCCGTTGATCGTGGAGGGGGTGTCGTAGCTCCACCAGTTGCTGCCGCACTTGGCGTACGCCGTGCCCGCGATCGTGCCGGTGGCCGGGCAGGTGTTCTTGAGGACCTTGTAGTCGTCGATGCCCTGCTCGTAGGTGCCCGGGGCGGGGCCGGTGGCGGTGCCGCCCGGCGCGGTCTGGGTCACCCCGGTCCAGCCCCGGCCGTAGAAGCCGATGCCGAGCAGCAGCTTGTTGGACGGGATGCCCTTGCTCTTGAGCTTCTGGATCGCCGCGTCGGACCAGAAGCCCTGCTGCGGGATGCCCGTGTAGGAGGTGAGCGGGGAGTGCGGGGCGGTGGGGCCCTGCGCGTTGAAGGCGCCGAAGTAGTCGTACGTCATCGGCATGATCCAGTTCAGGTTCGCCGCGGCACCGGCGTAGTCGGTGGCGTCGATCTTGCCGCCGTTGCTGCCGTCCGCCGTGATCGCGGCGGTGACGAGTGCGGACGAGCCGAACTTGGCACGCACCGCGCCGATCACGTTCTTGAAGGCGTTCGGGCCGCTGGAGTCGCAGGTGAGACCGCAGGCGTTCGGGTACTCCCAGTCGATGTCGATGCCGTCGAAGACGTCCGCCCAGCGCGGGTCCTCGACCAGGTTGTAGCAGCTCTCGGCGAACGCGGCCGGGTTCTGCGCGGCCTGGGTGAAGCCGCCGGACCAGGTCCAGCCGCCGAAGGACCAGAGCACCTTCAGGTTCGGGTACATCTTCTTGAGCTTGCGCAGCTGGTTGAAGTTGCCACGCAGCGGCTGGTCCCAGGTGTCGGCGACGCCGTCGACGCTGTCCGCCGCGGTGTACGCCTTGTCGTAGTCGGCGTAGCTGTCCCCGATCGTGCACCGGCCGCCGGTGGTGTTGCCGAAGGCGTACAGGATGTGGGTCATCTTGGCGGCGGAGCCGCTGGTGTGGATGTTCTTGACGTGGTAGTTGCGGCCGTAGACGCCCCACTGCGTGAAGTAGCCGACGACCTTCTTGCCGCTCGGGTCCGGCGGGGTGGTGGTGGGCGGCGGGGTGGTCGGCGGCGGGGTGGTGGGCGGCGCCGACGTCGGCGGGGTGCTGGTGGGCGGCGCGGTGGTGGTGGGCGGCGCGCCGCCGCCGCACGGGGCACCGTTGATCGTGCAGTTCAGCGGCGCCTTGTACGCGCCGGTGCCGTTGTAGCCCCAGCTGAACGTGGCGCCCGCCCCGATCGGGCCGGCCCAGCTCTTCTTGACCGCGACGTAGTGGTCGCCGGTGCGCGTGACGTCGGCGTCCCAGGAGCTGCTGACGCTGGTGCCCGACGGCAGGTCGAACTCGATGCGCCAGGTGCTCAGCGAGGAACTCGACCCGTTGGTGATGGTCACCCGCGCCTCGTGACCGGTCCCCCAGTCCTGCGCCTTGGCGAAGGCGGCGGTCACGCTGCCGGCGCCGAACGCACTGGCCATCGGGACCGTGGCGGCGGTCACCACCATCACGGCGCCGACCCAGAGGGCCCGGCGGAACGATCTCTTCATGCGGCGTCTCCCCAAACAGTTAGGAAACTTTCCAAATCGATGGTGAGACGCTACTCACGCCGTCATCGCTTCGTCAAGATGTCCATGTATCGATTTCCGCTGGGAGCGCGCCCGGGCACCGTCCGACCCGGCCCGGGCACCCGAGGAGCGCCCGGCGCCTCCGGTCGGCGGCCCGGCACCGGCGCGTAACCTCGGCCCATGACCGTCTTCGACATCCCGATCAACACGCTGGCCGGCGACCCGGCCGACCTCGCGCGATACCGCGGGCGCGCCCTCCTGGTGGTCAACGTCGCCTCGCGCTGCGGCCTCACCCCGCAGTACGCCGGCCTCCAGGCGCTGCACGACGAGTACGCCGACCGCGGCCTGGTGGTGCTCGGCGTGCCCTGCAACCAGTTCGCCGGCCAGGAGCCGGGCACCGCCGCCGAAATCAACGACTTCTGCCAGGTCAACTACGGGGTGACCTTTCCACTGACCGAGAAGGTCGAGGTGAACGGCCCCGGACGCCACCCGCTCTACGCGACACTTGTGGAGACCGGCGACGCCGAGGGCCACACCGGCGACGTGCGGTGGAACTTCGAGAAGTTCCTGGTCGCTCCGGACGGCTCGGTGGCGGCCCGGTTCGCGCCCACCGTCGAACCCGGCTCGGTCGACCTTCGCGCCGCGATCGAGAAGGCGCTGCCCCCGGCGGCCTGACGCCCCGCCGACCCGCCCAGAATTGTCGACCATGCCGGTGGGGAATGCGGCCACCGCGAACGGAGTTGGGAACCGACATGACAACTGTGGGACTGATCGGCAGTGGACACATCGGCGGCACGGTCGCCCGGTTGGCGGTCGCCGCCGGCTACGACGTGGTGCTGAGCAACTCCCGTGGCCCGGAGACGCTCAAGGACCTCGTCGACGAGCTGGGCCCGCGCGCCCGGGCGGCCACCCCCGCGGAGGCGGCGGAGGCCGGCGACCTGGTGGTCGTCACCATCCCGCTCAAGGCGTACCGGGACGTGCCGGTCGAGCCACTGGCCGGCAAGCTCGTGCTGGACACCAACAACTACTACCCGCAGCGCGACGGCCAGTTCCCCGAGCTGGACTCGGGCTCCACCACGAGCAGCGAGCTGCTCCAGCGGCACCTGCCGCGGTCGCGGGTCGTCAAGGTGTTCAACAACATCTTCTTCCAGCACCTGCTCGCACTGGCCCGGCCCACCGGCGCCGGCGACCGCAGCGCGCTGCCGATCGCCGGCGACGACGCGGGCGCGAAGGCGGAGGCTACCGCCTTCCTCGACGGGATCGGCTACGACGCGGTGGACGCCGGGACACTCCCCGAGAGCTGGCGGTTCCAGCCGGACACGCCGGCGTACGGAAGCATCTACTCGGCCGACCCGAGCAACTGGGAACGGGAGGCGCCGGCCGACGCCGCCACGGTGCGGGCCGCGCTGGGCGAGGCCACCCGCTGAGCCGTACGGGGGTCGGCGGCTGACGCCCGGGCGGGCTAGGCTCTGCCGGTGCGGCTGACCAGCATGGACGACATCGCCGCGGCGGAGCAGCGCCTCGGGGGGCAGGTCGTCCGCACTCCACTGCTGCCCTGCCCCCGGCTCGGCGACCCGCTCGGGCTCGATCTCGCGGTCAAGGCGGAGAACCTTCAGCACACCGGCAGCTTCAAGGTGCGCGGCGTGCTCAACGCGCTGCTCGCCCGCATCGAGCGGGAGGGGAAGCCGGCCGGGCTGACCGCCTTCTCGGCGGGCAACCACGCGGCGGCGGTCGCCTTCGCCGGTCACGCCTTCGGCCTGCCCACGGTCGTCTGCATGCCGCCGCACGCGGTGCCGACGAAGATCGAGGCGGTCCGCCGGTACGGTGGCGAGGTCGTCCTCACCGACGACCTGCTGGGGACCTGCCAGGCCCTCGCGGCCGAACGCGGCTACCACCTGCTGCACCCGTTCGACGACCCGGACGTCATCGCCGGTCAGGCCACCGTCGGCCGGGAGATCCTGGCCGACGGCCCGCCGCCGGCCCTGGTGGTCGTGCCGGTGGGCGGCGGCGGGCTGATCAGCGGCGTGGCGGCCGCCGTCCGGTCGGCCGTCCCCACCGCGCGCGTCGTCGGGGTCGAGCCGGTCACCGCCAACGCGGTCGGCCACGCCCTGCGCACCGACGGCGCGGCTCTCGCGACACCGCCGACGTCGATCGCGGACGGGCTGGCGGCACCGTTCGCCGGGCGGCACACCCTGGCGCACGTCCGCGCCCTGGTGGACGGCATGGTCGAGGTCTCCGAGGAGGAGATCCGCAGCGCCTGGTGGGAGCTGCTGGACGCGACGAAGCTCCTGGTCGAGCCGTCCGCCGCCGTCACCCTGGCCGCGTTGCGCGCCGGCCTGGTCGACGCCGGGCCGGGCACCCGGACGGTGCTGGTCCTCAGCGGCGGGAACGTCTCCCCCGCAACCCTCGCGTCCCTGGCCTGAGCCCGCCGGTCAGCCGCGCCCTCGCCGCCCGGGCCCGCCGGTCAGACCGGACGGCGGCCGGCGAAACCACACTCGACGCGGTGGTACCAGCGCACGTCGGTGTCCCCCTCCAGCCAACACCAGAGCACCGGCCGGCCGTCCCGCTCACCGGGGAAGTCGAGCAACACCGGCGCGATGCCCTTCACCTGGATGTCGTGGGAGTGCAACTCCTCGACGAGGGCGTGCAGCCGCGCCTCCAGCCCCTTGACCTCGGGCAGGCCGCCCAGCGGGCTGGCGCCCCGGTCGGCCAGGTCGGCGCGCAGCTCGGCCAGGTCGGCCCGCAGCCGGATCAGCTCCGCGACGCGCGGGCGCAGGGTGGCGATGAGGTGGCGGGCCTGGGCGAGGGTGAACACCGGGCCAGTATGGAGCACGCGGCGGCCGGGGCACGCCCCGTCGGCCGCGCGACGGGCCCCGCACCCGTCCAAGCTTTGTAGCTAACCTTCCTTGACGAGGCATCTGCATGTAGCTAAGTTTCGACCAAATCGACGGGAGGGTCGACATGGAGCGTAGAAAGTTCCTGGCAGGCGCGGGTGCGGCGACCGTGGGCGCGGTCGCGGCGACGGTCCCCGGCGGGGCCGGTCACGCCACCCCCGGCATCCGCCGCGTGGAGACCGGGCTCGACGTGCTCGTCCGGTCCGGCTTCGCGGACCTCGCCGGGCAGCGGGTGGGCGTCATCTCGAACCCCACCGGCGTGGACTCGGCCTACCGGCACCTGGTCGACCTGATGCACGCATCCGGCACGGTCCAGCTGGCCGCCGCCTTCGGCCCCGAGCACGGGTTCCGCGGCTCGGCGCAGGCCGGCGGCAGCGAGGGCACCGGCGTCGACGCCCGCACCGGGATCACCGTCTACGACGCGTACGGCGCCACGCAGGCCAAGTGGGAGACCATGTTCACCCAGGCCAGGGTCGACACCGTCGTGTTCGACATCCAGGACGTCGGCGCCCGCTTCTACACGTACATCTGGACCATGTACACGGCCATGATCGCTGCCGCCCGCGTCGGCAAGCGGTTCGTGGTGCTGGACCGGCCGAACCCGGTCGGCGGCCGGGCCTACGGGCCGATGATGACCGCCGCGTACACCTCCGGGGTCGGCCTGAAGGAGATCGTCCAGCAGCACGGGATGACCGTGGGCGAGCTGGCCCGCTTCTTCAACGCCGAGTTCCTGCCCGCCGCGGCCGGAGGCCCGGTCGACCTGCACGTCATCGAGTGCCGGCACTGGAAGCGCGACAAGCTCGCCGCCGACACCGACCTGCCCTGGGTGATGCCCAGCCCGAACATGCCCACCATGGACACCGCGCTGGTCTACCCCGGCACCGGCCTGTTCGAGGGCGTCGCCTCCCTCACCGAGGGCCGGGGCACCTGCCGGCCGTTCGAGTTGATCGGCGGCCTGGCCGACGACTTCGACTACCACTGGTCCGACCGGCTCAACGCCCGCGAGCTGCCCGGCGTCGAGTTCCGCGAGGCCTACTTCACGCCGACGTCCGCCGGGCAGAAGCCGGCGCTGCTCAACAAGCTCTGCGCCGGGGTCGAGGTGAAGGTCGTCGACCGGTCGGCGTACGACCCGATCCGCACGGCGGTGGCGATGCTGGTGGAGGCGCACAAGTACCCGGCGTTCGCCTGGCGGCGCGACTCCTGGGACACCGTGCGGCCGTACTGGATCGACAAGCTGACCGGGTCGCCGCGACTGCGCACGATGATCGACGCGGGCGCCGACGTCGACGACGTGATCGGCGCCTGGGCCGACGAGCTGGCCGCCTTCGACCGGCAGCGGAAGCCGTACCTGCTCTACTAGGGACGTCCGGCCGCTCCGCCGCTCAGCTCCTGGGCGGCGGAGCGGCCAGCACAACCACCCCACCCGGGGAGCTGAACGTGAACTGCGCGAGGAACCGGCCCGGTCACTCGGTGAGGGTGAACCTGCGATGGTCATCGGTGGGGTGCACGGTGACGTCGATGGTGCTGCCGTCTTCGAAGCGCAGCGTGAAGACGGGATCGAGGTCGCAGAGAAAAGCGAAGCCGTCACGGTCCTCATCGACGTCGCTTACCAGGCGACCGTGGGCTTCCCAGCCGGCGGCGCTGGCAGTGATCACAGCGGCCACCTCGACGCTGTCGAAAAGCGTGGAGGAGTTGGCCCACCAGTCCAGCCAGCAGCGGCCCTCGAAACGATCCATGGCCGTCACGCGGGTCAGGCCGGGGAGGCGTGGGGTTTGCGGGCGATGACGATGCCGAAACTGGTCCAGCGGCCGGCGTCGACGCGCAGGGTGGCGGGGTCGCCGTCGGGGTCGGCCTTGGCGAACGGGTCGTGCCGGGCGAACTCATCCCACCACGCGGTGGCCTCGGCGGCGTACTCAGCGTGGACGATCTCGAACCCGGCTGCGGTTACCTGGGCGACAGTGGTGGTCAGGTCGCTGAAGCACTCGGCCCAGGAGAACTCCCCCCGGGTCACGTAGGGGCGCAGGTCGTCGGGGATGGCGACTTCCCGGTGCATGGGCTCGCCCAGGCCGAACACGCCGCCGGGTTGGAGGATCCGGTGGATCTCGCCGAGCGCGGCCTGGTAGCCCGCCCCGCCCTCCATGGCGCGGATCATCTCCAGGGCGGTCGTGGAGTAGGCGAAGCTGAAGGAGCCGGTGGCGAGCCTGGTGTCGGGGACACCCGCCCGAAGGGCCAGCACGCGGTCGGAGACGCCCCACGCGCGGGCGTTGTCGACGATGTGGTCGACCATCGGGCGGCCGTCCTCCCGGTCGTCCCACGGGTCGAGGGCGAGCGCGTTGACCCCGTACTCCTTGGCCAGGAAACAGGTCTGCAGCCCGCGGTTGGCGCCGACGTCGACAAGCGTGGCACCGGCCCGCAGCCCCATCGCGTCCGCCATGTGCTCGGCCAGCCGCAACCCACCAGGCCCGCTGCACTGGGCGTAGACATGGTCGAGATCGGGATAGGCGTCGGCACGGCGATGAGCGGAGGAGCTGTCGTTGCGCATGGGACGAGACTGTTCCACCCACACCCCTGCCGCAACGGAATTAAGGCAGGTCACCGGCCCGGTGAGACCGGGTCGTGGGATCAGTCGGCCTGGGCGGCCAGCTCGCGGGCGCGGTCCCGGGCCGCTTCCAGCGCGGCGAGCAGCGCCGCGCGTACGCCGTGCTTCTCCAGCTCGCGCACGGCGGAGATGGTGGTGCCGGCCGGTGAGGTGACCGCCTCGCGGAGCTTCACCGGGTGCTCGCCGGAGTCGCGGAGCATCACCGCCGACCCGATGGCGGTCTGCACGATCAGCTCGTGCGCCACCTGCCGGGGCAGGCCGAGCAGGATGCCGGCGTCGATCATCGCCTCGACCAGCAGGTAGAAGTACGCCGGCCCGGAGCCGGAGAGCGCGGTCACCGCGTCCTGCTGCGACTCGGGCACCCGGATGGTGGACCCGAGCGGGGAGAACATCTCCTCGGCCAGCGCCAGGTGCGTGCCGGTGGCGTGCGCCCCGGCGGAGATCGCGGTCATCGCCTGGTCGACAAGGGCCGGGGTGTTGGTCATGACCCGCACCACGGGGGTGCCCTCGGGCAGCCGACGGTTGAAGAAGCCGGTCGGCAGGCCGGCACAGAGGGAGATCACCAGCTTGTCGGCGGGCACCTTCGGCCCGATCTCCTCCAGCAGCGCCGCCGCGTCCTGCGGCTTGACCGAGACGGCGAGCACCTCCGCCTCGTCGACGGCGGTCAGGTTGTCGACCACCCGGATCCCGTAGCGGGCGGTCAACTCCTCGGCGCGGGCGGGCCGGCGCGCGGTGGCGAGCAGCCGGTCCACCGGCCACCCCGAGCGCAGCAGGCCGGAGAGCATCAGCTCGCCGATCTTCCCGGCCCCGATGACCGCGACCGTGTGCACCGAACCCGCCATCGGGTCGTACACAGGTCGAAGCCGTCGCGGGTCAGCGCCTGGGCCAGGGCGACGGCCACGTAGAACGGGCCGGCGATGACGC
>NZ_JBEYVB010000025.1:0-39037 GCF_040643815.1 Micromonospora sp. NPDC047074 | reverse complement strand
CTCCCCGCCGCCCCGCGCCGCGCCCGCGCCCCCCGGGCCCCCCGGGGCCGGCCCCCCCCCCCCCCCCCCCCACGCCGTGGATCGATCAGCTGCCGAAGAAGACCTCGGCCTCGGCGTACCGCTCCAGCGGCACGGTCTTCAGCTCGCGGGTGGCCTCGGCCAGCGGAACGCGGACGATGTCCGTGCTCTGCATGGCGACCATCTTGCCCCAGTCGCCCTCGTGCACCGCGTCGATCGCCTGGAGGCCGAGCCGGGTGGCGAGCACCCGGTCGAAGGCGCTCGGGGTGCCGCCGCGCTGGATGTGCCCGAGCACGACCGTGCGGGCCTCCTTGCCGGTCTTGGCCTCCAACTGCTCGGCCAACCACTGGCCGATGCCGCCGAGGCGGACGTGGCCGAACGCGTCGAGCTCCTGGTTGTGCAGGACCATCTGGCCGTCCAGCGGCTGGGCGCCCTCGGCGACCACGACGATCGGCGCGTACTGGTGCTGGAAGCGCTTCTCGACGTAGCCGGCGACCTGCTCGACGTCGAACTGCCGCTCGGGCAGCAGGATCACGTTGGCGCCACCGGCCAGGCCGGCGTGCAGGGCGATCCAGCCGGCGTGCCGGCCCATGACCTCGACCACCAGGGTGCGGTGGTGGCTCTCGGCGGTGGTGTGCAGCCGGTCGATCGCCTCCATGGCGATGTTGACGGCGGTGTCGAAGCCGAAGGTGTAGTCGGTGGCGCCGAGGTCGTTGTCGATCGTCTTCGGCACGCCGACCACGTGGACGCCGAGCTCGTGCAGCTTGGTCGCCACGCCGAGGGTGTCCTCGCCGCCGATCGCGATGAGCGCGTCCACGCCCTGCGCGGCGAGGTTGTCCTTGATCCGCTCGACGCCGTTCTCGATCTTGAAGGGGTTCGTCCGGGACGAACCGAGGATGGTGCCGCCGCGCGGCAGGATCCCGCGGACCTCCGCGATGCCCAGGGGGCGGGACAGGCCCTCCAACGGGCCCTTCCAGCCGTCCCGGAAACCCACGAACTCGTGGCCGTAGCTGGCGACGCCCTTGCGGACCACCGCCCGGATGACCGCGTTGAGACCTGGGCAGTCGCCGCCGCCGGTGAGCACGCCGATACGCATGATCTGCTCATCCTCCTGGGAGCATCAGGTGAAGCCCGATTTGCCCCAGGATATGTGTCGGATCAGACCATCGGCGCCGTTGCCGGCCCGGGGCGGGCCGTCAGAGCGCACTGTAGTCGCCGTGGGCATCCGCCGACACCGCGCCCCGGGCCGCTCCCACCAGCCGACCGACCTACCGGCCGGTAGCCGATCTCGCGGTTCTCCCCCGCCCGCGCACCGGCATCCGGCCCGGCACCGGTCAGGCCCTCGTGCCGGTCATCGCCCGCCAGCGGGCCAGGTTGTGCCGGGCGTCGACAAGCGCGTCGTGCCGCGCCGAGGCGGCGTCCGGCAGCGACGGCCGGCCCCGGTCGTCCCAGAGCTGGCGCAGGTCCTTGGTGAACCGGGGGATCTCCCGGGGCAGCGCCGGCATCGCACCCCACAGCTGCGCCAGGGCGACGTGGTCGTACGCGGCGTACCAGGCCCAGAGCTCCAACTGCTCGCCCGGGCGGCCGCGGACCGGCTCGACGAGGAAGTCGTACAGCTCGTCGCGGATGCGCTCCCGCGAACGCCAGGCACGGTCGGCCGGGGAGGGCAGCTTGTCGAGCACGTTGCGGCGCACCCAGGGCACGGCCCGCGAGTCGTCGAACTCGGTCGAGACGGCGTAGAACTCCCGGCCGTACTCGTCGACCACGCCGATCGACACCAGGTCGACGAGGCGGCCGTCCTCGATGAACTCGCAGTCGTAGAAGTAGCGGTAGACCATCACCGCCATCCTCGCCCACGCCCGCCCCGACGACCGGGGCGGGGGTCGGTCCGCCGCGCACGGCGGCCCCGGAGACGGCGGAACGGGACGGATCGGCCTCTCCCGGACCCGGTCGCCGCAGCTCGGGAGTGTCACGGAAGTGATTTGAGGGGTGTACAGCAAGCAACTGGACAGTCATGATCTGATGTGTACCGCTACCGGACGCCGAACCGGTGTCAGTTCACCTCGTCGAGGGCCTTCAGGTTCACCCGGTGAGCGAGTTGTGGTCCTGGACCGGGGAGGGGTTGGGCCGTGGAGATGCGCCTGCCGGAGCCGGGTGACGCGCTCACAGGTGTGGAGATGTTCGCCGGGCTGGAGCCGGAGGTCCGGCAGCGGGTGATCGCCGCCGCGGTCCCCCGGACGTACCGCAAGGGTCAGTTGCTCTTCGTGGAGAACGACCCCGGCGAGTCGCTCATCGTGCTGCGCCGGGGTGCGGTCGCGGTCTTCCGCACCGCGCCGACCGGCGAGCGCGCGGTGCTGTCGGTCATCCGTCCACCGGACGTGCTGGGTGAGGTCTCCCTGCTCGACGCCTCCACCCGCTCGGCCTCCGCCGAGGCGATCGAGGACTGCGCGGCGCTCGCGCTGTCCCGGGGCGCGTTCATGGAGCTGGTGCACTCCAACCCGCGCATCCTCGACGCGGTGATGCGCTCGCTCGGCGGGCTGATCCGCCGGCTGACCGAGCAGAACGCCGACCACGTCTTCCTTGACCTGCCCGGCCGGGTGGCCAAGACCCTGGTCCGGCTGGCCGGCGAGAGCCAGGCCCCCATGATCACGATCGAGCTCAACCAGAGCCAGCTCGCGGAGATGGCCGGCGGCTCGCGGCAGAGCGTCAACCAGGCGATCGGGTCGTTCGCCAACCGGGGCTGGCTGCGGACCGAGGGCCGGCGGATCGTGGTCACCGACGTGGCGGCGCTGCGCCGCCGCGCCGGCATGAGCGAGCGCTGAGGCGTACGCGAAGAAGGGCCGGAGCAACTGCTCCGGCCCTTCTTGCGTCAGGTGTCAGGGCGTGGCGCTGCCCGGCCCGACCCACTCCGTGCTGCCCGGCCCGACCCACTCCGTGCCGTCCTTGCCGCCACCGGACTGCTCGCTGACGATGCCCTGCGCCTGCAGCGCGGCCAGCGTGGCGGCGTCCACGTCGACGGAGTCGCCCGCGAGGTGGCTCACCCCGTTACCGTCGGTCCAGTCGCTCTGCAACATCACGTACACCATCGGGCAATCCCCCTGTGGTCAACGGTCGACAATCAGCCGCCTGACTGTAACGGCAGGACCGGCCGGTGGACTGTCCACAAGCCAACAGCCCGGTACCCGACAGCTGGAGCTACGGAGATACTGACACGGCAACGGTGCCGATCCCGGCACCGGCGGGACCACCAGTGGAGGGTGTCATCGCCACGCAGTGTGACCGCTGTGGACGCACGGCTGCCGCGGGCGACCGCTTCTGCGGCGGCTGCGGCAACGAGCTGGGCGCGGTCTGCCCGCACTGCCTGCGACCGCTCGCCCGGGACGTGGCGTTCTGCACCTCCTGCGGAGCGGCCCGGCCGGGCACCGACCGGCAGGCGACCCCGCAGGAGGACCGCCGCCGGGTCAGCGTGCTCTTCGTCGACCTGATCGACTTCACCCCGTACGTCGAGCGGGCCGATCCGGAGCTGGTCCGCGGCATGCAGACCGGTTTCTTCTCGGCCGCCCGCCGGGTCGTCGGGCAGTACGGCGGGGTGGTCGAGAAGTACATCGGCGACGCCGTCATGGCGCTGTTCGGGGCGCCGGTGGCGACCGAGACCGACGCGCTGCGCTGTGTGCGGGCCGGCCTGGAGCTGCAACGGGTGCTGACGCGGTTCACCCCCACCGGCGCGGACACGCTGCGCTTCCGCGTCGGGGTGGCCACCGGCGAGGCGCTTGTCGACGTGGCCGCCGCCCGCGACGGCGGTCAGGCGATCGTGGCCGGCGACGTGGTCAACACGGCCTCCCGGATGCAGTCCGTCGCGCCGCCGGGCGGGGTGCTGGTCTGCGGCGCGACGCACGCTCTCACCCGGGACGCCATCCGCTACTCGGAGCAGCCGCCGGTCACCCTGCGCGGGCGGTCGACGACGACCGAGGTGTGGCTGGCGCTGTCCCCGGTACGCCGCCAGCCGACCGACCGGCAGCCGGACACCACGCCGCTGATCGACCGGGAACACGAGCTGGGGATGCTGGTCAACGCCCTGCACCGGTCGTTGCGTGACCGGAGACCCCAGGTGGTGACCGTCTTCGGCAGGGCCGGGCTGGGCAAGAGCCGGCTGGTCCGGGAGTTGTACCGGCACGTGGACCGGCTGGTCGACGAGCCGCTGACCTGGCGGATCGGGCGGTGCCCGCCGTTCGGCGAGAACGTGGCGTTCGCGGCGCTGGCCGACATCGTCAAGTCCGAGGCCGGCATCCTGGACACCGACCCGGCGTCCAGCGCCGCCCAGCGGCTCGCCTCGGCCGTCGGCGAGTTGGTCGGGCCCGGCGAGCGGCAACGCCTCGTGGACGCCCTGCGGCCCCTGGTGGGCCTGCCGGGGACCCCGCTGCCGGCCGAGGAGACCGAGTCGGCGTGGCGGCGCTTCCTGCTGGCCCTGGCCGCGCGCCGGCCGACCGTGCTGGTCTTCGAGGACCTGCACTGGGCCGACGACGCGATGCTGCGCTTCGTGGAGCTGCTCGGCACCGCAGCCCGGGACGTGCCGCTGCTGCTGCTCTGCACCGCCCGCCCGGAACTGGTCGACCGGGACCCGAGCTGGGCGGGCACGATCACCGGCTCGGTGACCATCACCCTGCCCCCGCTGCGGGACACGGGCATCGCCGCGCTCTACGCCCACATGTTCGGTCGGGCGGCGTTCTCCGCCGACATGCTCACCCCGCTGATCGAGGTGGCCGGCGGCAACCCGCTCTACGCCCACGAGTACGTGCGGATGCTGATCGAGCAGGGCGCGCTGCGCCAGTCGGGGCGGGGCTGGTCGCTGGAGAAGCACCTCGACCTGCCGATGCCGGAGAGCGTGCACGCCGTCATCGCCAACCGGATCGACCTGCTGGACGCCAAGGAACGCACGGTGCTGCTGGCCGCCGCCGTGGTGGGCGTGCAGTTCTGGCCGGGCGCGGTGGCCGCCGCGCTCGGGCAGCCCGTCGAGTCGGTGGAGCGCGCGCTGCGCCGGCTGGAGCAGCGCGACTTCGTGCACGAGCAGGCCGCCTCCACCATGGCGGGGCAGCCGGAGTACCGGTTCCGGCACGTGCTGGTACGCGACGTCTGCTACCAGCGGCTGCCCCGTACCGAGCGGGTGGCGCGGCACGAACGCACGGCGCAGTGGCTGGACATGCTCTCGCAGAGCCGGGACACCGACCTGGCGGAGGTGCTGGCCCACCACCGGTGGGCGGCCCACGAGATCGCCCGGACGCTGGGCATGGAGATCAGCCGGTTCGCCGGGGCCGCCCGGGCCGCGCTGCACCGGGCGGCCCGGCGGGCGTACGCGCTGCACAGCCTCGACGCCGCGGCGAGCCACGCGGGCCGGGCGCTCGGGCTGGCCGACGACTCCGACCCGCTCGACCGGCTCCAACTCGAACTGCTCAGCACCGAGATCTCCTTCTACCGCGACGGCAACGCCTTCCTCTCCGGTGGCGGGCCGGAGCAGGTGCAGGCGCTGGCGGACCGGCTGCTGGCGCACGACGACGACGCCTGCGCGGCGCGCGCCTGGACGCTGCTCGGTCAGGCCGCGTGGCTGCGCGCCGACCGGGCCGCCGCGCTCGCCTGCCTGGACCGGGCTGTCGAGCTCTTCGACCCGCTGCCGGACAGCCCGCAGAAGGCGGACGCCTACGCCGAGCTGGGCCGGCTGCACATGCTCAACTACGAGCGGGACCCGGCGGTCGCCGCAGCCGACCGGGCGGCGGAGATCGGCGAACGGCTGCGGCTGACCGAGACCCGCACCAACGCCCGGATCACCTCGGCCGTCGCCCGCTACCAGGCGGGTGACCGGTCCGGCCTGGACGACCTGCACAGCATCGTCGAGTTCAGCCGCGCCGGCCAGCTGATCGCCCTGCCCCGGGCCATGCAGAACCTCGCCTACGCCGTCTGCGAGGAGGGCGACTGGCTGCGCTCGGACGCCCTGCTCTCGTCGTCGCCGACCCGCAAGGCCAGCGGGCAGACGCTGACCACGAGTTACTCGGCTGAGGCGATGCGCGCCTGGTTCGAGGGCGACTTCGACCGGCTGCTGGCCGCCGCCGAGGCGTTCGTGGACACCCCGACCGGCAGCTGGGACATGCAGGTCCGCGGCCTGCGCTCCTGCCTGCTGGTACTGCGCGGCGAGCGGGTGCCGCCGGCGCGCTCCCACTCCGACGACGATGCCGCCGCCACGTTCAGCGACGACGTGGCGGCGGCCCTCGACGCCGCCCGGCGCAGCGGTTTCCATCGGCCGCACTGGACGATGCTGGGAATGGGCGCGCTCTGCCGGGCCCTGCAGGGACGCCGGCAGGAGGCGACGGCGCTGATTGACGAGCTGGCCGACTCCTGGTCGGTGGTGCCCGCCATCGCCAGCGGCGAGTGGATCCCGGCAGCCGGGTACGCGGCCAGCCTCGCCGGGCGGGACGCGGCGGCACGGGTACGCGCGATGCTGGACCGGGTGGGCCACCGCACGCCCTGGTCGGAGGCGGCTCGGCGGACGGTGACCGGTGCGCTGGCCGCCGCGGACGGCGACCACCGGCGGGCCGCCGAGCTGCACCTTGCCGGCGCCGAGATCTACGCCGGCATCCCGGACGTGACGGACCGGATGCTGGCGCTCACCTTCGCGGCGGTCGAACTGGAACGGGCCGGCGAGCCGACGGCCGGCCGCCCCGAGCTGGCCGAGCTGCGCGCCTTCGCGGCACGCAACGACGCGCCCGCCCTGCTGAACCTGGCCCGCCCCCCAGCCAACCCCGCCCTGGCCAGCTAACCCCCACCGCCCGCGCCGCGCCCTCGCCCCGCCGCGCCCGCGCCGCGCCCTCGCCGCGTCGCGCCCTCGCCGCGTCGATCTTGCACTTTCCGCCCCGACAATAGGCACGAATGCCCCATAGCGAGGGCTCAAAGTGCAAGATCGACGCCCAGGGGTGGTTCGGGTGAATCTCGCGTGCGCGTAGGCGTCCTCGAACCGTGGAGGAGGAAGGAGGAAGGAGGAAGGAGGAGGACAGGGCGGGGTCAGGCGGGGACGGGGTGGCGAGGGGGTGGGGCGGCGGGTGGGGTCTTGGCGCGTTGGGCGTACCGGTCGACGTACTCGCGGCCGGAGAGTTCCATCAGCTCGTACATGATCTCGTCGGTCACCGCGCGCTCGACGAACCGGTCGCCGGCCATTCCGGCGTACCGCGAGAAGTCCAGCGGCGGGCCGAACCGGATCCGCACCCGGGCGATCTTGGGGATCAGCTTGCCGGGCGGTTGGATCTCGTCGGCGTTGAGCATCGCCGTCGGGACCACCAGGGCACCGCTCTCCAGGGCCAGCCGGGCCACGCCGGTCTTGCCCCGGTAGAGCCGGCCGTCCGGCGACCGGGTGCCCTCGGGGTAGATGCCGGCGATGCCACCGGCGCGCAGCACCTGCAACTGGGTGTCCAGCGCCGCCCGCGCCGCCTGGCCGCCCGAGCGGTCGACCGGGATCGTGCCGGAACCGACGAAGAACATCTTCGTCAGCCAGCCCTTGACGCCCTTGCCGGTGAAGTACTCGGCCTTGGCGATGAACGTCACCCGCCGCCGTACGACCAGCGGAGTGAAGATCGAGTCGGAGAACGACAGGTGGTTGCTGGCGAGGATCACCGGCCCGGTGTCGGGCACGTGCTGCAGCCCCTCGACCTGCGGGCGGAAGACCAGCCTCAGCAGCGGGCCGAGGAGGACGTACTTCATCAGCCAGTACAGCACCGGCGTCCTTTCCCAGAGGTGTCGCGACGCCGCCGCGGTCGCCGCGGGCCGTCGTGGCATGAGCCTACGAACCCGGGGCGGGCCGCCACAACGGCCTCCCGGCCCGCCACGACGGATCGCGACGGCGCGCGCCACCGTCCATTCCGGACGCCGAGCCTAGCCGGCGGGGCGCTCCGGCCGGCGCTCCAACGCGACCTCGGGCACGATCCGGGCCAGGAACCGGGGCAGCCACCAGGCGCGCCGGCCGAGCAGTTGCATCACCGCGGGCAGGATGAGACACCGGATGACCAGGGCGTCGACGACGATCGCCACCGCCAGCCCGAGGCCGAACTGCTGGAGCATCCGGGTGGGGCTGAGCATGAACGCGGCGAAGACCACCACCATGACGGCCCCGGCGGCGGTGACCACCCGACCGGTCGTCGCGATCCCCTCCCGGACCGCCCGGGACGCGTCCCCGCCGTCGTGCCACACCTCCTGCATCCGGGAGAGCAGGAAGACCTCGTAGTCCATCGAGAGACCGAAGGCGATGGCGAAGACCATGACCGGGACGTACGCCTCGATCGGTCCCGGTTCCACGCCCAGCGCGCCCCGCTGGAAGACCAGCGTGGTCACGCCCAGGGCCACGGCGACGCTGAGCAGGTTGAGGACCGCGGCCTTCAACGGGATGAGCATGGACCGGAAGACGACCATCAGGAGCAGGGTGGACAGTCCGACCACGACGAGTACGAACAGCGGCAGCCGGGCCGCCACCGCCTCGGCGAAGTCCACCGTGGCGGCGGTGCCACCGCCGACCAGGAACCGGGCGCCGCTGTCGCGGGCCAGCAGCGGAAGCACGTCGTCCCGCAGCCGGTGCACGAGGTCCATCGTCGCCTCGTCCTGCGGCTTGGACTCCGGCAGCACGACGATTGTGGATATCCCCGGGCCGGCCGCGCTGGGCGGGACCGCCTCGGCGACCCCCGGCGTGGCGGCGATGGCGTCCCGGGCCGCGCCGGCGTCGGCTCCGGCGCCCTCCACCACGACCAGCAGCGGGCCGTTGAAGCCCGGGCCGAAGCCCTCCGCCAGCAGGTCGTACGCCCGCCGGCTGTCGGTGGACGCCGGGTCGTTGCCGGCGTCGGCGAAGCCGAGGTTCATGTCGAGCGCCGGGGCGGAGAGCGCGAGCAGCGCCACGAACGGCACGAGCGCGCCCCACCAGGGGCGGCGCTGCACCCCGGCGGCCCAGCGCCGCCACCACGTTCCTTCGGGCCGGCGCCCCCGGGACTCGCGGGCGCGCACCGACCGCTCGACGCGCCGGCCGGTCAGCGACAGCAGCGCCGGGAGCAGGGTGAGGGAGGCGAGCATCGTCACCAGGACCGTCAACGCGACGGCGACCGCGACGCCCTGCAACGACCCGAGGCCGAGGACGACCAGGCCGAGCAGGGCCACGATCACGGTGCAGCCGGCGAAGAAGACGGTCCGGCCGGCGGTGTCCTGCGCGATCCGGGCGGCCTCCTGCCGGGGCACGCCCCGGGCGAGTTCCGACCGGTAGCGGGAGAAGATCAGCAGGGCGTAGTCGATGCCCACGCCCAGGCCGACGAGCATCATCAGCGGTGCGGTGAAGTCGGCGATCGTCGCGAGGTGCGAGGCGAGGGCGATCAACCCGAGGGCGGTGCCCACGGCGAAGACCGCGATGACCACCGGGAGGCTGGCGGCGACCAGGGAGCCGAAGAGCAGCACCATGATCACGAGTGCGGCGAGCAGGCCGGCTCCCTCGGCGGCGCCTCCGCCGCCCTCCTGCACCGCCCGTACCGGCGCCCCGCCGACCTCGACCCGCAGCCCGTCACCCGCCGCTCCCGCCGCCGCATCCATGATCGCGCGTACGTCGTCGGCCGGCACCTCGGCGGCCACCCCGTCGAGGGTCACGGTGGCGTAGCCGACGGTGCCGTCGGCCGAGACGCCGAAGCCGGCGTACGGGCTCTGCACGGCCGCCACGTGCGGAAGCCGACCGACCTCCGCCAGCATCGTCTCCACCCGGGCGCGGGTCGCCGCCCCGGTCAGCCCGTCCCGGTCCTGCACGACGATCTGGATCGTCTCGCCGGCCGAGACCGGGGCCCGCTGCCGCAACGTGTCGAACGCCTGCTGGGACTCCGTACCGGGCAGGGAGAAGTCGTTGCGGTAGTCGTCGCCCACGGCCTGCGCGGCGACGCTGGCGCCGAACAGCACGACGACCCACAGCACGAGGGCTGTCCAGCGACGCCGGTAGGACCAGTCGCCCACCCGTTGGAACACGCTCGCCCGCCCGGTGGGCGGGCGGACAGTGTCGGTCGTCATGGTCGAACCTCCTGGATGACGGGGTCTGTTCGCCGGGCGCCGGGCGGTGTCGGCGCCCACGCTACGGAGCACGCCGGGACCCGCCATCGGCTCACGAGCGGCACCCGGTGTCGCCTGTCGACGTACCGCCAGGGGTCGCGGATACGACGCGGGGCGACCGCCGGTCGGGACGTCGGTGGGATCCGGCCGGGGCCGGCGGCACCTAGGCTCGGGGACGTGGGGGTGGACGAGGCGCAGCGGAGTGCGGGGCCGAGGGCTGCCGGGTTCGGCCGGCTCTCCCGGGAGACCGTGCGGGACCTGCTCGTCGGCGCCGCCGTGTCGATCGTCGTGAGCGCGGCGATCACCGCGAACCTGGGTGGCGACCGCGGCCGCGACCTCCCCGCCTACCTGTTCGCCCTCGGGCTCGGCGCGCTCACCCTGGCCCGCCGCCGCGCACCGGTGGCCGTGCTGCTCGCCAGCGCCGCCGGCCTGGTGGCCTACTACATGGCCGACTATCCGCCGGTCGGGCTGGCCCTGCCCCTCGCCGCGGCGCTCTACTCGGCGGCCGAGGCGGGGCGGCTGCGCTGGGCGGTGCTCGTGGGGCTCGGCCTGCTCGTCGTCTCCACCGCGTTCCGCACGGCGCAGGGCGAGAGCGTCGCGTACCTCGTCGGCTTCGAGCTGGCCTCCAGCGTCGCCACCATGGCCGCCGCCATCGCCCTCGGCGACGGGGTCCGCTCCCGGCGGCTGCGGCGCCGGGAGCAGCGGTGGCGGCTGCGCCAGATGGAGCGCGACCACGCCCGGGAGGCGACGCGCCGGGTCGAGGAGGAGCGGCTACGGATCGCCCGCGACCTGCACGACGTGATCGCCCACCACATCTCCGTCATCTCGCTGCACGCCGGGGTGGCCGACGAGGCTCTCGACGACGACCCGCCGGCCGCCCGCGCCGCTCTGGGACACGTGCGGGCGGCCACCACCGAGGTCGCCCGGGAGCTGCGCACCACCCTGGGGCTGCTGCGCGACCCGACCGGGACCGACCCGCGGCAGCCGGTGGCGGGGCTGGCCGGGCTGGACGCCCTGGTCGCCGGCGCGCGAAGCACCGGCCTGCGGATCGCCGTCCACCGGCGGGGCGAACTGACCGGCCTGCCCGCCGCCGTCGACTCGACGGCCTACCGGCTGATCCAGGAGGCGTTGACCAACGCCCTGCGCCACGCCGACGCGACCACCGTCGAGATCGACCTCGTCCGCGACTCCCGCGCCGTCGGCCTCGCCGTCCGTGACGACGGCCGTGGGCAGCGCGAGGACGTCCCGCGCGGGCACGGGCTCGGCGGCATGCGGGAGCGCACCGCACTTCTCGGGGGCACCGTCACCGCGGGCAACCGCACCGGCGGTGGCTTCGAGGTACGCGCCGAACTACCCCTGGGAGGGGTGCCGTGATCCGAGTAGGGCTCGTCGACGACCAGCACCTGGTCCGCACCGGCCTGCGGGCCCTGCTGGACCGGGCGCCGGACATCGAGGTGGTCGGCGAGGCCGCCGACGGCGACACCGCGTACCGGCTGGCGGTCGCCGAGCGGCCGGACGTCCTGCTGATGGACATCCGGATGCCCGGCACCGACGGTATCGAGGCCACCCGCCGGATCGTCGCCGACGACCGGCTCGCCGACGTGCGGGTCGTCGTGCTCACCACGTTCGACACCGACGAGTACGTCTTCGAGGCGATCCGGGCCGGCGCGTCCGGCTTCCTGCTCAAGGACACCGGCCCGGAGGAGCTGCGACAGGCGGTGCGGATCGTCCGGGCCGGGGAGGCCCTGCTCTCTCCGGCGGTGACCCGACGGGTCATGGCCGCGGTGCGCTCCGGGGGCCGGGAGCCGGACCCGGCCCGGCTGCGGTCGCTCACCGCCCGGGAGCGGGAGGTGCTGGCCGAGGTCGGCACCGGCAGGTCGAACGACGAGATCGGCGCGGTCCTGCACATCAGCCCGGCCACCGCCCGGACGTACGTGAGCCGGCTGCTCGCCAAGCTGGACGCCCGGGACCGGTCCCAGCTCGTCGTCGCGGCGTACGAGAGCGGCCTGGTACGACCGGGAGCGACCCCCGATCCGCGCTGATCCGGCACCGGCGCCACCGGCAGCAGGGGGATCGGTTGGAGTGCAGTCAGCAAGAACGGACATAGGGACCCGGTCACCACCTGCGCCAAGGCCGCGACTTGGTACGCCGCGCCACAAGGCACTCCCGGAACGGGCCCCCGACGTGTCACGATTCAAGGCACGGCGCGCGGTCGGCGCCGAGGGGGCTCAGGCGGCCGCGCCGCGGGCGCGTGATGAGGAGGATGTCCGGTGTCAGCGGGTGGTGCCCGCCGGGGACGGCGGGACAACGGGCTCGACGCGAGTGAGTACGCCATCGCGGGCGACGTGGATCCGCGCGTCGGCGAGCACCTGCTCGACGTCCTCGCCGCCGGCGGGATTGCCGCCTACCTCCAGCCCTCGGCCGACCTGAATCCGGTCACCCGCACCACCACCGTGCCCGCCCGCCCCGTCGACCGGCTCTACGTCGACCGCTCGCACCTGACGACCGCCCGGGACTACCTGACCCAGCTCGCCGACGAGACGGCGACCGAGCGGGCCCGGGACGACGAGCCGGACATCGAGGCCGAGTGGGCCCGCATCGTCGCCGGCTTCCACACCGCGCCGCGTGACGGCGACAACCCCTGGCCCGCCGCCGAGGACGTGGACGACACGCCCGGGCCGGCCAGCGGGACGGTGACGCTCGGCACGCCCGAGGAGCCCGCCGGCCCGACCGCCACCGACGTACGCCGGTTGCCGTACGCGGCGGACATCTCGGGTGTCTCCCTCTCCCGGGGCAGGCAGGACGAGCCGTCGCTGCTCGACGGGCTGGACACCTTCGGCGCGGACCTGCCCGACGACGAGTCGGAGGACGAGCGCTACACCCCGCCGCCGCCCCCGCCCCTGCCGCGCTTCTCGAAGTACACGGTGGTCGGGGTGCTGGCCATCGTGGTCGGCTTCGTGCTCTTCCTGTTTCCGTCGCTCTTCCCGGTGGCCGACCCGTCGGTGGTCAACCTGTTCGGGTTCACCGGCATCCTCGCCGGCTTCGTCTCGCTGATCTGGCGGCTGCGCCCCGGTGGCGACGACGACGAGCGCGACCCGGACGACGGCGCGGTCGTCTGACCGACTCCGAGCCCCGGCCGGCGTCCGCATTTCGGGACGACGGCCGACCCACACGCCGTGCGCAACACTGGTGTAACTTACTGTCAGTAGGAATACCGCTGTCCGTCACATCCCTCGCTGACTGCCCGGTTGTTCCTCCGCTGCGGCGGTCACTCCCCTGCTGATCGGAATGCCCGAGATGCGACAGAGTTCCCTCGTGGTGGTGGCCAACCGCCTGCCCATCGACGACAGTGTGGCGCCTGACGGTGCCTGCGAGTGGCGTCGCAGCCCCGGCGGCCTGGTGAGCGCCCTGCACCCCCTGCTGCGCCACACCCCGGCAACCTGGGTCGGCTGGGCCGGCGGCACCGGCCCGGCGCCCGACCTGCCCGACGTGGACGGCGTCCGGATGCACACCGTCCCACTGACCGCCGAAGACCTGCGCGACCACTACGAGGGCTTCGCCAACGCCACCCTCTGGCCGCTCTACCACGACTCGGTGGAGCAACCGGAATACCACCGGCGCTGGTGGGAGGCCTACCAGCGGGTCAACCAGCGGTTCGCCGAGGCGACGGCCGACGTGGCCGATCCCGGCGCGGTGGTCTGGATCCAGGACTACCACCTGCAACTGGTGCCCGGCCTGCTCCGGGCCCTGCGGCCGGACCTGCGGATCGGCTTCTTCCTGCACGTGCCGTTCCCGCCGCCCGAGCTGTTCATGCAGCTCCCCCGCCGGGCCGAGCTGCTGCGCGGGATGCTCGGCGCCGACCTGGTCGGCTTCCAGCGGTCCCAGGCCGCGCACAACTTCGCCCAACTGGTGGCCAAGGTGCTCGACCTGCCCGCCACCGACCGGCGGATCGCCGTCGACGACCGGGTGGTCCGGATCGGCGCCTTTCCCGTCTCCATCGACACCGCCGAGATGGCCGCGCTGGCCACCCGGCCCGACGTGGCCGACCGGGCCGCCCGGCTGCGCCGCGACCTCGGCAGCCCCGAGCAGGTGATCCTCAGTGTCGACCGGATGGATTACACCAAGGGCATCGAGCAGCGGCTCAAGGCGTACAGCGAGCTGATCGCCCACGGGCACGTCAAGGTGCGCGACACCGTGCTCGTGCAGGTGGCGGTGCCCAGCCGGGAGCGGGTCGGGCAGTACCAGATCCTCCGCGAGCGGGTCGAACGCGAGGTCGGGCGGATCAACGGCGAGTTCGGCCGGGTCGGCGAGCCTGCCATCCACTACCTGACCCAGCCGTTCGACCGCGCCGAGCTGGCCGCGCTCTACCGGGTCGCCGACGTGATGGCGGTGACCCCGCTGCGGGACGGCATGAACCTCGTCGCCAAGGAGTACGTCGCCGCCCGGGTGGACGACACGGGCGCGCTGCTGCTCAGCGAGTTCGCCGGCGCCGCCGCCGAGCTGTCGCAGGCCTACCTGGTCAACCCGCACGACCTGGAAGGGCTCAAGCAGGGGCTGCTCTCGGCGCTGCGGGCGGACCCCGACGACCGCGGCGAGCGGATGCGGTCCATGCGGGCGCACCTGCACCAGCACGACATCCGGGCGTGGGCCCGTTCCTACCTCGCCGCCCTCGACGACAGCGGCTCGCTGCTGACCCGGCTGGGCGCCGCCGGCTGACGTCGGGCGCGGCCCGGTCGGTCAGGGCCGGCTGGCCGGCGCCGGGTCCTTCTCCAGCCAGTCCAGGATCGCGTCGACCGGCTCCCGCCACCGCGCGTCGAGCATCATGTCGTGCCCCATGCCGGGAAAGAGCAGGGGCGCCGAGCCGTACCGCCGGGCCGCCCGGGTCAACGCCGCCGCCGGGACGACCCGGTCGTCGGGGCTGCCGAGCACCAGCACCGGAGGGTCGCCCACCGGCGACTCCGCGGCCCGCCCGGTCAGCAGCTGCCACTGGGCCCGTCGGCCGGCCCGGCCCAGCCGCCCGGTGTACCGCCGGGCGTCGGCATCGGGCAGCTCCCGGCTGAACAGCTGGCGGCGGCTGAGCCGCAGCGGCCCGCCGAACACCGCCGGCACCGTGCCGACCGGGTTGCGGCGCAGCGCCGCGCCGAACGTCGCCCAGCCGCCGAGCACCGGCGCCACCAGCACCGCGGCCCGGGCCGGGTAGCGGGCCAGCGCGTGGGCGACCACGAGGGCCCCCGCGCCGTGCCCCACGAGCACCGCCTGCCGCGGCAGGCCCGCCGCCGCCTGGGCCACGTCGTGGGCGTACGCCCGCAGCGTCGCCTCCGGCGCCGGCCCGCTGCCGCCGTGCCCGCGCAGGCTCAACGCGTGTGCCGGGAACCCCCGGGACGCGGCGTGGCCGAGCCAGTGCTCGGCGAACGCCCAGGCCCCGTGCCCGAAGCCAGGTACGAAGAGCAGCGGCGGGCGCCCCTCCTCCGCCTCGGGGGCCACGCCGAGCACCTCACGCCGGACCGGGCGGATCGGGCGGGCCCACTCCCGCCCCCGCATGATCCGCACCTGCTGACTCACGGGATAGGCCTTTCGTTCGCGACTGCGGGGCTCGCAAGCTCACTCAACGGGCACTCTCCAGGGCGCGCAGGGCACGTTGGACTGCGCGCAGGTAGTCGGCGTGGCCGACCTCGAACCAGTGCCGGCTGCTGTCCTTGACCGGCCCGGCGTACCGCTCCCCCGCCTTCGCCGACACCCGGGCGGCGAACGCCGCCGCCCGGTCGGGGCGGGTCACCCGCAACCGCAGCAGCCGGGCGAAGAGGACCGCCTGCCAGTGCGACAGAGGGAAGATGCCCGAGTCGGGCTGCACCAGCCCGGCCACGGCCAGCGTGGGGTGACCGGGGACGAACGCGTTGAGCCAGAGTTTGGGGCGGCCCGTCCCGGCGTCGTCGCCGAGCACCCCGGGGTCGAGGAACTCGAAGCGCGGCAGGTAGCCGGTGGCGAAGACGACCAGCTCCGGGTCGATCTCCCGGCCGTCGGAGAGCTCGACGGCGTACGGGCGGAAGCGGGCGACGTCCGGCACCGGCGTGATCGCGCCGTGGCCCACGTGGTAGACGAGCTGGCTGTTGGCGATCGGATGCGTCTCGTAGACCCGGTGGTCGGGCTTCGGCAGGCCGAACCGGGTCAGGTCGCCGACCGTCAGCCGCAGCGTCCAGTGGTAGAGCCACTGCCGTACCCGCAGCGGCACGCGCAGCGCCAGCAGCGCGTCGTTGACCTGGTCGGCGGGTCGACCGAGGACGTACTTCGGGGCGTACCAGTAGCCCCGGCGGGTGGAGTGCCAGCAGCGCGACGCCTGCTGGGCGGCCTCGACGGCGATGTCGCACCCGGTGTTGCCTGCGCCGACCACCAGCACCCGCTTGCCGCGCAGCTGCGCCGGGTCCTTGTAGGACGACGCGTGCATGACCTCGCCCCGGTATTCCTCCAGCCCCTCGTAGCGGGGCAGTTTCGGCGACCAGTTGTGGCCGTTGGCGACCAGCACCGCCGCGTAGCGGGAGGTGCGTTCCGGGCCGTAGCCACCGGTGCTGCGGGTGGTCACGTCCCAGCGGTCGCCCGCCACGGGCTCCACCCGGACCACCTCGGTGCCGAACCAGATGTGCCCGCGCAGGTCGAAGTGGTCGGCGTACCGCTCGAAGTAGGACAGGAGCTGGCTGTGGTGCGGGTAGTCCGGCCAGTCGTCCGGCATCGGGAAGTCGGGGAACTGGGTGAACGGCCGCGACGAGATCAGGTGCGTGCTCGCGTACACCGGGCTGCGGTCGTGGCGCCAGTTCCAGGCGCCGCCGACGCCCGTCTCCCGCTCGTAGCAGTCGACGCCGAAGCCGTGCTCCTTGAGGTTCTTGATAGCGGTGAGGCCGCTGGCCCCGGCACCGATGACGCAGACGGTGTCGCCCCGGTCGGAGACCGGCCGGCCGTCGCGGGTCAGGGCGAGCGTGCTCGCCTCCGGGTCGGGCCGGCCGTGGTCGGTGGAGGTGGACACCGGGGATCTCCTTTTGTGCGGCACGAGTGCCGGGTCGCGCAGCATCCTCTCCACAACGGGGCGAATTGTCCAGCCCCGGGCGCGGCGGACGGTCAGTCGTCCGCGGGTAACAGCAGGTCGACCAGCACCGGAAAGTGGTCGCTGGCGCGGCGGGTCTGCGGGGTGTCCACCACGTCGTAGTCGGCCACGGTGATCCGCGGGTCGACGAAGAGGGCGTCGATCCGCCGCCGGGGGTCCGCGCAGGAGTAGGTGAGCCGGTCGGCCCGGTCCATCGCCACGGCGGCGTCGGTCAGCCCTCGCGCCACAGTGGACCAGGCGGGCCCGTCCGGCCCCTCGTTCAGGTCGGCCGCGGCGATCACCGGCGCGGTGGCGGCGTCCAGCTCGCGCTTGAGCAGCGCGGCCTGGCCGGGCCGCTCGGCCGGGTCGGTGGACAGGTGCGACCCGACCAGGGTGACCGGGGCCGCGCCGGGGACCACGCACTCGGCGTACGCGGCGCCGCGCAGGTGCCGGCCCGGGGTGAGCGGGAAGCGCTGGCACCGGGTGACCCCGACCCGCACCCGCAGGCTGGTCAGCAGCAGGTTTCCCAGCGCGGGCAGCCCGCCCGCGGCCACCACCAGGCCGAACGACTCGGCCAGCGCCGCCGACTTCTGCCGCCACCGGAACCGGCGCGGTCCCTCCTGCACGATCACCACGTCGGGCCGGACGTCCCGGACCACCGCCGCCAGCGCGGCCGTGTCGTCGCGCTGGCTGTGGATGTTGTACGACACGACGCGCAGCGGCACGCCCGGGCTCTGCGTCACGGCCACCGCCTCAGACCCGGCGGGCCAGGTCGGCGGCCCCGATGACGCCGGCGGTGTTGCCCAGCTCGGCCGGCCGGATCTCGGCGACCGGGAGGCGGCTTCGCTGGGCGAGGGCGTCGGCGAACGACCGGCGGGTCGGGCCGAGCAGCAGGTCACCCGCGTCGATCACGCCACCACCGACGACGAGCACCTGCGGGTCGAGGATCTGCGCCATGTCGGCGAGGCTGGTGCCGAGCCAGCGGCCGACCTGCGCGAACGCCTCGGTGGAGACCGGGTCGCCGGCCTGCGCGGCGGCGGTGACCATGGGCCCGGTGACCGCCTCGGCCTCGCCGCCGGCCAGCTCCAGCAGGGTGCCGGCGCGGTGCGGTTCCTGCCGGGCCGCGGCACGGGCGAACCGCACCAGGGCGCTGCCGCTGGCGTACTGCTCGATGCAGCCGAGCCGGCCGCAGCCGCACTGGTGGCCGTCGGGCACGGTCAGCATGTGGCCCAGCTCGGCGGCGATGCCGTTGGCGCCGCGCAGCAGCTCACCGCCGAGCACGATGCCGCCGCCGACACCCGTGCCGATGGTGAACATGACCATCGAGTCGTCGGCGTCGCGGGCCGCGCCGTGCCGGAACTCCGCCCAGGCGGCCACGTTGCCGTCGTTCTCCACGATCACCGGCAGGCCGGTCGCGGCGCTCACGTAGTCCCGCAGCGGTTCGTCCCGCCAGGCGAGGTTCGGCGCGAACAGCACGGTGGAGCGGCTGGCGTCGATCCAGCCGGCCGCGCCGATGCCGACCGCCTCGACCGCGTGCCCGGCGGCCAGCTCGGTGACCAGTTCGATGATGACGTCCCGGGTCTTGGCGACGTCGTCGGCGGGGGTGTCCCGTCGGGCCTGCACGAGGACCGTGCCGGCGGCGTCCACGACACCACCGGCCACCTTCGTGCCACCGACGTCGACTCCGATGGTCAGCGTCACCGCCGCCACTCCCCTCTGCTGTGCCGCCCGCACCAGCCGCCGGCGGACGACCGGCGGGTGGTCGGGATGTGCGTTGGTCAGGCCCCGTCGCCCGGAGGTTGCTCGCCCTCGCCGCCGGGTGCCCGGGACGCGGGCACCACGGGCCCGTCGGCCGACGTCCGGGCCGTCGGCGGAGCGGCCGGCCCGGCGACGTCGACGGGCGGCACGGCGGCCGGGGCGGCCCTGTCCTCCGCCCGTGTGGCGGCGGACCAGACGTCCCGCTCCGGTGCCGGCTGAGAATCATGCCCGCTACGGGTGGCCTCGCGCCACACGTGGTCGGCCTCGCCCTCCCCGGCGGGGGTCGCCGCCGGCCCGGCGGAGGCGTCGGCGGCGGGCCCGGGCTGGGCGAAGGCCCGCAGCAGGCTGGCCACCCCGGCGGCCAGGTCGCCCGCGCCGGTGGCAAGGCGCTCGGCGAATTCGGGACTCGGGTCACGCAACGCCGCGATACCGCGGCAGACCGGGCATACGCAGCACTCCGGTGCGCCGGTGGCGAAACCACCCGCGGTCGGCCCGGCCGATGCGCCCGGGGCGGTGTTGTGACCGAGGACACTCGACACGATCCCACCGAGCGGACCCCAGTCGCCCTTCGAGGGGGCGGCCGCTGCCAGGCGGGCGGCAGCCAGCGCGGTGGCGACCAGCCGCTCCGCCTCTTCCCGGGCCGAACCCGGATCCGTTGCACCCATGGTCGGCTCCCCTACCGTGCCGCCGGACGCGTCACTGTGCCGCACCGGGTGCTTCTACCCGGAGCTTGAGCTGCTTCAACGCCGCGTCCATGATCATCTTCTCTGCCTTGCGACGGAACATGCCGAGCATCCCGACGGAGAGCTCGACCTCCAGGGTGTAGGTCACCGTCGTGCTGCCGTCCGCGTTTTCCACCAGGTCGTACGAACCACGCTGGGACTTCTGCATCCGGGAGGGCGCCGCCAGGTGCCACTCGATCCGGGAGATGTCCTCGGCGTACTCGTAGACCAGCACGTACTCGTCGGCCATCACGCCGGCGTCGATCGTGAACCGGACCTGGCTGGCGTAGCCGTCCTCGTACTCCTCGATCACCTCCGCCCGCCGCATGGCCTCGGTCCACTCCGGGTAGCGCGGGAAGTCGCAGATGACCGCCGCCACCTGGTCCGGTGACGCGTCGATGACGATCGACTGGGTGGAGGAGTCCGCCATGGGGCGAGGCTACCCGGCGTCGGCGGCGCCCACGTCGCGCCGCCCCCGGCACGCCGGGAGCCCTCGCCCCGCGCCGGGACGGCTCCCGGGACGGCCCCCGCGGACAGGCTGGGCGACCTGCCTTTTCGTCCTGCCCGCCGGGGCGGGTAGTTTCGACGGAGCCGGCCCGTGGTGGCGGCCGGTCCCGGCCAGTGTGAGCACGAGGGAGTGCAGGTGCGCGAGTTCTCCGTCCCGCCGATCATCACCATCGGCGACGCGGCCAACCTCACCGATCCGGTCTGGGACAACGCCGCGGTCGCCCCGGACGAGGTCCAGTTCGTGCGCCCCGGTGCGACGAACGGCACGGCGACCACCTGGGTCGACGTCACCTGCCGGCAGTTCCGCGACGAGGTCGTCGCGGCGGCCCGGGGCCTGGTCGCCGCCGGTGTCCAGGCCGGCGACCGGGTCGGCCTGATGAGCCGCACCCGCTACGAGTGGACCCTGCTGGACTACGCGATCTGGGCGGCCGGCGCGATCACCGTGCCGATCTACGAGACCTCCAGCGCCGACCAGGCCGCCTGGATCCTGGCGGACTCCGGCGCGGTGGGCTGCGTGGTGGAGACCGGCGCACACGCCACCCTGGTCGCCGGCGTCCGGGACCGGCTGCCCGACCTGCGCCACGTCTGGCAGATCGACCTCGACGCCGTGGACCAACTGGTCCGCTCCGGCGACACGGTCGACCCGGCCGAGATCGACCGGCGGCGGTCCGCCCTCGGAGCCGACGACGTCGCCACCATCATCTACACCAGCGGCACCACCGGCCGGCCCAAGGGTTGCGTGCTGACCCACCGCAACATGTACGCCGACATCGCCAACGCGGTGCCGGTGCTGCCCAACCTGTTCGGGCCGGGCGCCTCGACCCTGCTGTTCCTCCCGCTGGCGCACGCCTTCGCCCGGCTGATCCAGATCGGCGTGGTGCAGGCCCGGGCCACGATGCGGCACTGCGCCGACACCAAGAACCTGGTCGGCGAGCTGCAGGAGTTCCGGCCCACCTTCGTGCTGTCGGTCCCCCGGGTGTTCGAGAAGGTCTACAACGGGGCCAAGCAGAAGGCCGAGGCCGACGGCAAGGGCAAGATCTTCGCCCGGGCGGAGCAGGTCGCCATCGCGTACAGCGAGGCACTGGAGACCGCCGGCGGGCCCGGCCTCGCCCTGCGCGCCCAGCACGCGCTCTTCGACAAGCTGGTCTACCGCAAGCTGCGGGCGGCGCTGGGCGGCCGGTGCCGGGACGCCATCTCCGGCGGCGCCCCGCTCGGCGCCCGACTGGGTCACTTCTTCCGCGGCATCGGCGTGAACGTGTGCGAGGGCTACGGCCTGACCGAGACCTCCCCCGCCGCCGCCGCGAACCTGCCCGACGCCACCCGGATCGGCTCGGTCGGCCGGCCGCTGCCCGGGGTCACCATCCGGATCGAGGACGACGGCGAGATCCTGATCGCCGGCGACCTGATCTTCCAGGGCTACTGGCGCAACGAGGCGGCGACCGCCGAGGCGCTCAGCGCCGACGGCTGGTTCCGCACCGGCGACCTGGGTCAGCTCGACAACGACGGCTACCTGAGCATCACCGGCCGCAAGAAGGAGATCATCGTGACGGCCGGCGGCAAGAACGTCGCCCCGGCCGTCCTGGAGGACCAGGTCCGGGCCCACCCGCTGGTCAGCCAGTGCGTGGTGGTCGGCGACCGGGCGCCGTTCATCGCCGCGCTGGTCACCATCGACGAGGAGGCACTGCCGCAGTGGCTGGCCTCGGCCGGCCTGCCGGCGGACACCCCCGTCGAGAAGCTGCGTGAGCACGAGGGGCTGCGGGCGGAGATCCAGGGCGCCGTCGACACCGCCAACCGGGCGGTCTCCAAGGCCGAGGCGATCAAGGTGTTCCGGATCCTGCCCCACGACTTCACCGAGGCGACCGGCGAGCTGACGCCGTCCCTGAAGGTCAAGCGGCAGGTGGTCCACAAGTCGTACGCGGCGGAGATCGCCGACATCTACCAACGCTGACTACGATCCGTCACGTGCCCGCCTCGACACCCACCCGGCCCCAACCGCATCCCCTCGCCGCCGCCGCGCGCGTGGTCATGCTGGCGCTCATCGCCGTCCTGACCCTGCTCGCCACGGGCGAGCCCAGCCAGCTCTGGTGGATCGCGCTGCTGGCGGTCGCCGGGCTGCCCGCGCTGCTGGCGCCCGAGCACCGGCCGCTCGGCCCGCTCAGCCGGGTGGCCGAGGTCGTGCTGCTGGGGCTGGCCGCGAGCCAGGTCGCTGCCGTCGCCTCGGTCGGCGGCGATCTCGGCGGGCTGGGCGCCTCGGCGGTGCTGCCCTACCTGGCCGTCCCGGTGACGGTCACCGCGCTGCGCCGCCGGTTCCGCGAGGGCGCCGCCCTGCTGGCGGTCGCCGCGGCCACCCTGCTGGTGGCCGGCGCGCTCACCGAGGTCGACGGCGACCGGCAACTCGCCCAGCTCGGCTACCTGACGGTCTGCGCCCAGTGGCTGATCCTGGCGGGGCTCGGCCTCGCCGCCGCCAGCGGCCTGCACCAGGTGATGCAGGTACGCAACGAGGGCAAACCCCAGCCGTACGCCGAGGCGACCCGGCTGCTCACCCAGCTGCGCACGGTGGCCCGGCAGCTGCCCGGGGCCACCCTCGACCCGGGGGGCATCTCCGAGCACCTGTTGGAGGAGCTGCGCACGGTGGCCCCGACGGACCGGGCGGCCGTGCTGTCGGCCAGCGGCGGCGGCCGGCTGGTGGTGCTCGCCCAGGTGGGCGTGGACCGGGTCGACTGGGAGACGACGCTGGACGCGGACTCCGCCATCGCCGACGCATGGGCCAGCCAGCAGCCGCACACCGCCGCCCGGTCGCAGGCCAGGTCGCACCGCGGCGGCGACGTCTCCGCCCTGATCGTCCCGCTGGTGGCCGGGGTGCGCACGGTCGGCCTGGTGGTGATGGAGGCGGACGCGGCGCAGGCGTACCCGCCCGCGGTGGTGTCCCGGGTGACCGGGCTGACCCGCCCGGCCGCGCTGCGGCTGGAGGCGGCGCTGCTCTTCGACGAGGTCCGCTCGCTGGCCACCAACGAGGAGCGGCAGCGGCTGGCCCGGGAGATCCACGACGGGGTGGCGCAGGAGCTGGTGATGGTCGGCTACGGCATCGACAACGCCCTGGCCACCGTGCACGACGACGCCGAGGAGACCGCCGAGAGCCTGCGCGCCCTGCGGCACGAGGTGACCCGGGTGATCACCGAGCTGCGGCTGAGCCTGTTCGAGCTGCGCAGCGAGGTGGACCGGCACGGCGGGCTGGCCGCCGCGATCGCCGAGTACGCCCGCACGGTCGGCTCCGCCGGCGGGCTGCGGGTGCACCTGTCCCTGGACGAGTCCACCGCCCGGCTGCCCGCCGCCACCGAGGCCGAGTTGCTGCGCATCGCCCAGGAGGCGGTCACCAACGCGCGCAAGCACGCGGGCGCCTCGAATCTCTGGGTCACCTGTGAGGTCGACCCGCCGTACGCGCAAATCGAAGTGTCGGATGACGGTCAGGGGATCGCTGACCAGCGCTCCGACGGGCACTACGGCCTTGCGATCATGGCCGAGAGAGCGGAACGTATCCGGGGCCGGTTGGAGATCAGGCCGCGGCAACCGAGCGGCACGACCGTGGCGGTGGTGCTCGGCTCGTCGCCCCGGCGCGATAACGTGCGCGGTAGCGTAGCGGCAGCAGAAGGGGAGTAACCCGAGGATGACCACAAGTCCGACACCGGCGACCCGTACCAAGGTCCTCCTTGTCGACGATCACGACCTGATCCGCAAGGGCCTGCGGCACGCGTTCGAGCGTGACCGGCAGTTCGAGGTCGTCGGCGAGGCCGCCACGGCGGCGGAGGGCGTACGCCAGGCCGGTGCGCTGCAGCCGGATGTGGTGATCATGGACCTGCGGCTGCCCGACGGCAGCGGCCTGGAGGCCACCCGGGCGCTACGCAAGTCGAGCGCCTCGATGGGCATCGTCGTGCTCACCATGTACGCGGGCGACGACCAGCTCTTCGGTGCCCTGGAGGCCGGGGCGAGCGCATTCGTGCCCAAGACCGCGCCGGCCGACGAGGTGGTCGCCGCCGCCCGGCACGCCGCCTCCTCCCCCAGCGCCTTCACCGCCGCCGACCTCGCCGAGGCGATGAAGCGCCGGCTGGCCCCGTCCGGGCCGCAGCTCTCCCCCCGCGAGGGTCAGGTGCTGCGGCTGCTCGCCGACGGGATGAGCGTGGCGGGCATCGCCAAGCAGCTCTTCGTCAGCGAGTCCACCGCCAAGACCCACATCTCGAAGCTCTACGAGAAGCTGGGCGCGGCCAACCGGGCGCAGGCCCTGATGACCGCGCTGCGGCTCGGTCTGCTCGAGGCTCCGGACGCCCCGAAGTTCTGACCGCTCCCCGGTCGGAACCCGACGACGTACCACCGACAGGTCCGTGCCGCCGGCGGCGGTGCGGGCCTGTCGTCGTCGCATCGAGCGCGTCGTCACCGGCCGACCCGGCGCGCTATGGTCTCCCGGGCGGCCTGCCGGCAGAATACCCGCGCGGGCATCGATTTCCGCACACCGACAAGAGGGGTGAGCGCATGCAGCGGCCGGACTGGGCACCCGACGGGATCGACATCGAACGCCCCAGCGTGGCCCGCATGTACGACTACTATCTCGGCGGCTCGCACAACTTCGCCGTCGACCGGGCGGCGGCCCAGGCCATGGTGGCGGCGGTGCCGGAGGCCCCGCTCATGGCGCAGGCCAACCGGGCGTTCCTCCGCCGCGCGGTGCAGTTCCTCCTCGACGCCGGGGTCCGGCAGTTCCTGGACATCGGCTCGGGCATCCCGACCGTCGGCAACGTGCACGAGATCGCCCAGCGGGACGCCCCCGACGCCCGGGTGGTCTACGTCGACGTGGACCCGGTGGCGGTGGCCCACAGCCGGGAGATCCTGGAGGGCAACGACCGTGCCGTGGTGGTGCAGGAGGACCTGCGCCACCCCGAGCGGATCCTCGCCCACCCCGACGTCCGCCGGTTGCTCGACTTCGACCAGCCGATCGCCGTGATGATCGTGGCGGTGCTGCACTTCGTGCCCGACGACGACCGGCCGGCCGAGTTGCTGCGGACACTGCGCAAGGCGCTGGCGCCGGGCAGCCACCTGGTGCTCTCGCAGACCAGCGGCGACGGCCGCGGCAACGACGAGCTCAGCGAGGCCGAACGGGTCTACCGGCGGACCGACAATCCGCTGTGGATCCGCAGCCGGGGCGAGCTGACCGACCTCTTCGACGGCTTCGAGCTGGTCGACCCCGGCGTGGTCTGGGTGCCGCAGTGGCGCCCCGAGTCCCCCGACAGCGCCGAGGACGCCGAGCGGGCGGCCTTCATCGGCGGCGTCGGGCGGCTCGGTGGATGAGCCATCGGGGGTGGCCACCGTCGCCCCGGCCGGCACCGCTTTGCGGCCCCCGCCACGCCCGGGCACCTTCGCCCGGGCGTGGGCCAAGGCCGTCTCCGGCACCAGCTACCTGCCGATGACCCAGGCCCAACTGGAGATGCTGCTGCAGCGCCTCACCGAACGCCTCGCCGCGGCGTTGCAGGCGGAGCCGATCGACCTGCGGGTCGGGCACCGGGTGGGTACGGAGCTGGTGGCGGCGCACATCGCCTCGCCCGAGGCGCTGGGCCGGACGGTCGAGGTCGTCCAGCTTCGGCTGGCCCGCGACCTCGGCCTGGTCGGCGAGGAGGTGGAGGACCGGCTGGCGCGGCTGCTGGCCGCCGTCACCACCGGTTACGCCCGTGCGCTGCGGGACCGGACGCTCGACGAGCAGGAGTCGATCCGCCGGGCCGCGATGACGGCCCGGGCCGACGCGGAGCGGGCGCTGCGCGCCAGCGAGGCGCGCTTCCGCCACCAGGCGACCCACGACCCGCTGACCGGCCTGCCCAACCGCACGCTGTTGACGGAGCGGCTCAGCGCGGCGATCGAGTCGCCCGCCGGGGGCTCGGCGCGGCTCGGCGTCTGCTTCCTGGACCTCGACCGGTTCAAGGTGGTGAACGACTCGCACGGGCACCAGGTCGGCGACGGGCTGCTGGTCGCCGTGGCGGACCGGCTCCGCCACGTCCTCGACGGGCACCTGGTCGCCCGGCTCGGCGGGGACGAGTTCGTCGTCCTGGTCGAGGACACCACCGGCACCGACGACGTGGTCGCCGTGGCCGAGGCCGCCCTCGCCTCCGTCCGTGAGCCGGTGCTGGTGGACGGGCACGAACTGGGCGTCTCGGCGAGCATCGGCATCGTCGAGCGGGAGATCGCCGGCACCTCCCCCGGCGACCTGATGCGGGCGGCCGACAGCACGCTGCACTGGGCGAAGGCCGCCGGTGGCGCCCGGTGGGCGGTCTACGACGCCGACCGGGACCGCCAGGACCTGGCCCGGTACGCCCTCTCGGCGGCGATCCCCACGGCGCTGGAGCGGGGCGAGTTCTATCTCGACTTCCAGCCGCTGACCTCGCTGCGCGACGGCCGGGTGCTCGGCATGGAGGCGCTGGTGCGGTGGCGGCACCCGGAGCTGGGCGTCCTGCGGCCCGACAGCTTCATCGGGCTGGCCGAGGAGACCGGTCTGATCGTTCCGCTCGGCGGGTGGGTGCTGGCCGAGGCGTGCCGGCAGGCCGAGAGCTGGGCCACCGCCGACGGGCAGGCCCCGTTCGTCAGCGTCAACCTGGCCGTGCGGCAGGTGCGCCGCCCGGGCCTCGTGCAAGAGGTACGGTCGCTGCTGCGGCACACCGGCCTGTCCCCGGAGCGGCTCCAGTTGGAGATCACCGAGAGCACCATGATGAGCACCGCCGAGGAGCCGGTCCGGGCGCTGCGGGTGCTCGCCGACCTCGGCGTCCGGATCGCCATCGACGACTTCGGCACCGGCTACTGCAACCTGGCGTACCTGCGGGACCTGCCGGTGACCGAGCTGAAGGTGGCCGGGGAGTTCGTGGCCGGGCTGCGGGCGCCGGAGGCGCGGGCCGACGAGCGGATCCTCGCCTCGCTCGTCTCGCTGGCGCACGCGCTGGACCTGACCGTCACCGCCGAGGGCGTGGAGACGGCCGGGCAGGCCGAACGGCTGCGGGCCATCGACTGCGACGCCGGGCAGGGCTGGCACTTCGGCCGCCCGGGCTCGGCCGAGCGCGTCCTGGCCCGCCTGCGCTGACGGGTCACCCTACCACCGGCGGCTGCGCAGGATGAGGATGGCGACCAGCACCAGGATGAGGAGAAGAAAGAACCCGTACATGACCGGTGCGGGCATGGGCGTCCTCGCGCCCGCAGCGGCTAGCAGCAGCTCCATGTCGCTTCCCCCTGTCATCGATGCGTCCGGAACCCAGTGATGCCCCGTGGGCCGGCCGCGAAAACGCCTGCAGGCGACGGTGCGTCATCGCCGGGCCACACCCTGCCGACGGAACCGCGGCGCCGTCAGCCGGCGAGCAGGGCGGCCATCCGCTGCGCCTGCGCCTCCCAGCGCCACTCCTGCTGCACCCACGCGCGGCCGGCCGCGCCGAACCGGCGGGCCAGGTCCCGGTCGGCGAGCAGCGTGGCCACCCGGTCGGCGAGCTGGGCGACGTCGCGGCCGTTGACCACGAACCCCGTCTCGCCCTCGCGGACCGCGTCCGGCGCGCCGCCGGAGTCGCCGGCGACCACCGGCAGCCCGGTCGCGGAGGCCTCCAGGTAGACGATGCCGAGCCCCTCGACGTCCAGGCCCCGGTTGCGGGTGCGACAGGGCATGGCGTAGACGTCGCCCGCGGCGTAGTGGGCCGGCAACTCGGCCGACGGCACCGAGCCGGTGAGGACCACGTCCCGCTCGACGCCCGCCTGGCGGGCCAGCTTCTCCAGCGTGGCCCGGTAGGGCCCGCCCCCGACCACCAGCAGCGCGGCGTCGGGGACCCGGCGACGGATCTCGGGCATGGCCCGGATCAGCATGTCCTGACCCTTGCGCGGCACCAGCCGGGACACGCAGACCACCACCGGCCGGTCGACCAGCCCGAGCCGGCGTCGGACCGGCTCGCCGTCGACGGACGGGTGGTAGGTGTCCACGTCCACCCCGGGCGCGAGCCGCTGCAGCTCGGTCACCCCGTGCAGCGCCCGTTCCAGCCGCACCCGGGTGTACTCGCCCAGGTAGGTGGTCACGTCGACACCGCGCCCGATCCGGCGCAGCGCGGCCCGGGCGGCCGGCAGCGCCGCCCAGCCGACCTCGTGACCGTGGGTCAGCGCCACGGCCCGGCGGATGCCCGCCCGGCGGCGCAGGCCGGTGGCGAGCAGCCCGAGGGGGGCCGCCGCGCCGAACCACACCGTGTCGCAGTCGTAGGCGCGTGCCAGCCGGGCAGCCCGGCGGGCGACCCGCGGGGTGGGCAGCAGCACCCGGGTACGGTCCCGGACCACCTCGAACGGCTGGTCGGCGTCGAACTTCTCCGCACCCCGCCACGTCGAGGCGTAGACCACCACCGAACCGGCGGGCTGGCGTACCGCGAGGTTGTGTACGAAGGACTGGATCCCGCCGGGGCGGGGCGGGAAGTCGTTGGTGATCAGCAGCGTACGGCTCATCGGCCGGTCTCCCTGGCGTGGGCGCGGGCGGCGGCCATCCGCTCGACCGTGGACGGGTGGGTGGCGGAGTAGAGGTATTCCCAGCGGGGCGGATCGGGGTCGGCGAGGTTGATCCCGGCGAGCCGCCGCTGCATCGCCTCGAACGCGGCCGGATCACCGGTCAGCGCGAGCGCGTGCGCGTCGGCACGCGCCTCCACCCGCCGCGACATCAGCGCCTGCGCCGGCGCCCAGACCAGCCCGGCGACCGTCACCAGGGCGACCAGCAGGGGGAACGCGCGTGGCTGGGCGACCGACTCGACGCCGGCCAGCCGCAGCAGCGGGCCGGAGGAACCGAGCAGGTAGAGCGCCACCACGGCGGCGGCGGCGCCCAACGCCCCGGTCAGCGTGCCGACCGCCACGTCCCGGTCCTTGGCGTGCCCCAGTTCGTGCGCCACCACGGCGGTCACCTCGGCCGGCGTCGCCTCGCGCAGCAGCGTGTCGTAGACCACCACCCGCCGGGTCGGCCCGAGCCCCGAGACGTACGCGTTCACGGCCCGGGTGCGCCGCGACGCGTCGGCGACCAGCACGTCGCGCACCGGGACGCCGTCGCGGGCCGCCATCTGCATCAGCTCGGTGCGCAGCGGACCCTGCTCCATCGGGGTGAACCGGTTGAACACCGGCTCCACCAGCACGGGCAGCACGAAGGAGAGCAGCACCACCAGGGTCGCCGCGCCGGCCGCGCCGAACGCCCACCACCAGCGCGGCGACAGCCGGATGACGGTGTAGAAGCCGAGCAGCGCCACCGCGCCGATGACCGCGCTGACCGCGTACGACTTGAGCAGGTCGGCCGTCCAGCCGCTCCAGCCGTTGGTGCTCAGCCCGTAGCGGGTGAGCACGCTCTGGCGCCAGGCGGCGAACGGGAGGGTGACCAGGTCGGCGACGAGCACCACGGCGAGCCCGCCGAGCACGGCCTGGGCGGCCCAGTGGTCGCCGAAGGGGCGACCGGCCAGCTCGACCAGCCGGCTGCCCAGCGGGGTCAGCCCGAGCGCCAGGGCCACCAGCAGGCCGATGCCGATCGCGGCCCAGCCGGCGGGGCGCAGCGCCGAACGGAACTCCCGGCTGTGGGCCACCTGGTCGGCCGGCAGGTCACGCAGTGCGGCGAGTTGGTCGGCGCGGGGTGCCGGCGGCCGGTGCCACGGGATCAGCAGCGCCGCCGCGACGAGCAGGGCGACGGCCAGCCCGGCGAGGGTGAGCAGTGCCCAGCCGCGCGGGGTCACCGGGGCCCTCCTGGCGCCGTGATCTCCGCGTCCGTCCGGCCACGCCCGTGCGCGGCCTCGGCGCCGTCGGGGAGGCGCACCGCCGCCCGTCGGCGAAGGCGTGCGCCACCGCCGGCCGGGCCCGGCACGTGGGGCCGGCGGGGGCCGGGAGCGCCGCCGATCGCGGCGGGGCTGTCGCCAGTGCGCCGTACCCGCGTCATGCCGCCGCTCCCTCCGCCGTGACCGCCCATCCTATTGCCGCCTCGACGGCCGCCGCGTCGCGGCGTCGCGGCCTGGCCCCGGGCGGCGCGGAAAGGCTGGCGGGCACAAGGTCGGCTCGGCAGCGGCGAGCTTGGCGCGGCCAGGACCGAGGGGTAGGACATGGACCAGGGCGCCCGCGACGAGATGCTCGGCCGGCTGGCTGAGGGAGTCAGGTCCGTCGCGGTCGCGCCCCAGCCGACGCCGTGCTGGTCTTCGACGGCGTCTTCCTCATGCGCCCGGATCTGATCGATCGGTGGGACCTGCGCACCTTCGTGTCGACGACACTTGAGAAGACGGTGGATCGTGCCGTGATCCGATGAAGCGCCATCAGGTCGTCAGGGCCGGCGCACCCACGTGTCGGCCGACCAACGCGGCGACGGAGTCGCCAGCGACGCCGGGGGCTGCGACGGCCGGAACTACGCGACGCGGGGCCGCCGGACGGGGTTCGGGGCCGGCCGGGGCGCGGGCAGCACCTCAACCTCGAAACCGGCCCGGGCGAACACCTCGACCGCCCGGGCCTCGGCCCCATCCAGCCCGGCGGCCGGGGACGAATCGTCGAACAGTGCCGTCACCAGGCAGTCGGAGCAGCCGCTCCCCCGGATCCCGCATCCCGCGCAGTCGATGATCATCTCGCCTCCTGGTGCGCTGCGACGACCGGAAGCGACTCCACCGTCGCCATCCGGGCACCGTCGGTCACCACGACGCTAGGCGCGGGGTATGACAGAAAGGGACAACCGGCCCCGGACGGCCCGAAAGCGATCAAGAGCCCCGATCAGGATCGGGACAGCCGGCGCAGCAGCGAGTCGGCGCCCAACGGGTAGGCGCCGTGCCGCCGTACGCCGTCGGCGACCTCGCGGTCGGAGGAGACCACCACCACCGGGCGGCCCGGCGGTTCGGCGCGGACGAGGCGCCGGATCAGCTCGTCGGCGGTCTCGCCCTTGCGGGAGAAGAGCACCCGCACGCCGCGCGGCGAGGGTGGCAGACCGTGCATCCGCTCGGCGCCGTCGAAGACCACCGTCACCTCGTCACCGGTCTGCGCGGCGATCCCGCCCAGGCCGGTGATCAGCCGCTTGCGCTGCTGCTCCAGCGACATCTCACCGAAGCCGCGCTTGGTCACGTTGTAGCCGTCGACGACCAGGTGCGCCCGGGGCAGGGCGAGCAACTGGTCGAGGCGGGCCGGATCGTCGGTGTCCCGGGCACGGGTCGCCGTGCCGGCCGGTGTGGTGCCGGTCTGGTCGGCAAAGGCGTCGGCGACGAAATCCGCGGGCAGCTTGTCGACCGGGTCGAGCGCCAGCTCGCGGCGCAGCCCGACGGCCGCCTGCCCGATGGTCTCCAGCAGCAGCCACAACCGGGCGTCGTCGACCGAGCGGGCCTCCTTGGCGCTGGCCCGGGCGACCCCGGCCGCCGACTCCGCCTCGGCCAACCGGGCCCGGACCCGGCGCAGCTCCGCGTCGGCGTCCGCCGCCGCCCGGGCGGCCCGGCCCCGATCGGTGGCGAGCAGCTCGGTGGCCTTGCGCTCACGGGCCTGTGTCTCCCGCAGCGACCGGGTCAGCTGGCGGGTCTCCTCGCGCAGCTGGCCGAGCTCCTCACGGACCCGGGCCAGCTCGTCGCGGAGCTTCTCCGCCTCGACCCGGGCCACCGCCCGGTCGTGCTCGGCGCGGGTGGCCCGCTGCTCGGCCTCGCGGACCAGCTCGGCGACGACCGCGCTGTCGGCCTCGGCCCGGACCGCCGCGCCGCTGGCGTCGACCAACTCCCGCCAGCCCCGGGGCCGGGCCAGGTAGGCCAGCGCGGCCACCTCGACCGGGTCGGCGGCGGCCGGCGCGGTGCCCTCCAGCACCGCGGCGCCCAGGTCGCCGGTGTCGGCGAGCACCCGGGCGGTGATCCGCTGCCGGAACAGCGGGTCCGCCGTGAGCTGGGCGGCGATCACCGGGGCGCCGAGCCGGGCCCGGCGGTTGGGGGCGAACTTGGCGACCCGGCGCAGCGGCACGGGCACCTCGTCGGCCGGCAGCCCGGGCAGCACGGCGGCGGTGAGCGCCACGATCCGCTGCCGGACCGGCTCGGGCAGGACGGGCTCGGGCTCGGGTGTCTCCCCGTCGGTGGCGGACTCGTCGGTGGCGGACTCGTCGGCGGCCGATCCCTCGGCGGCGGACCCCTCGCCTGCCGCGCGCCCGACCACCTCGGGCTCACCGCCCTCGGGGGTGACCTCACCAGCGTGCGCGGCGTCGACCGCCACCTCCCGCGGGAGGTGGTCGTCGTGCGGCTCGGTGAGGGGCATGTGGCAAGTCTCCCACCGCGACCGGGCCCACCGCCCGGTGAGTGAGCCGATCTCTCATCCTAGACCCGGGAGTGACGACTGGGGCCGGTGGGACGGGAGTGTCGGACCTGAACGCTAGCGTGCCGCCGATGGCAGAGACCGAGTACGTCCAGGAGCCGCTGGCCGGTTTCGACCCGGGCGCGGGCGGGATCGACCCGGCGCTGCCGCTGTACGCGACGACCTTCGTGGTGGTCGACCTGGAGACCACCGGCGGCGCGCCGGACGGCGGCGGCATCACCGAGATCGGCGCGGTGCGGGTGCGCGGCGGCGAGGAGCTGGGCGTGCTGGCCACCCTGGTCAACCCGGGCGTGCCCATCCCGCCGTTCATCACCGTGCTCACCGGCATCACCCAGGCCATGCTGGTGCCGGCCCCGCCGATCGAGCAGGTCCTGCCGAGCTTCCTGGAGTTCATCACCGACGCCGTGCTGGTCGCCCACAACGCCCCCTACGACGTGGGTTTCCTCAAGGCCGCGTGCGCGAAGCACGGCTACCGCTGGCCCAACCCCCGGGTGCTCGACACCGCCGCGCTGGCCCGCCGGGTGCTGACCCGCGACGAGGTGCCCAACCGCAAGCTCGGCACCCTCGCGGCCTACTTCCGCACCACCACCCAGCCGACCCACCGGGCGCTCGACGACGCCAAGGCCACCGTCGACGTGCTGCACGGGCTGATCGCCCGCCTCGGCGGGCACCGGGTCGACACCGTCGGCGACGCCATCGAGTTCGCCCGGGCGGTCACCCCGACCCAGCGGCGCAAGCGGCACCTGGCCGAGGGGCTGCCCAAGGCGCCGGGCGTCTACATCTTCCGGGCCGCCGACGACCGGCCGCTCTACGTCGGCACCTCCGGCGACATCGCCACCCGGGTGCGCAGCTACTTCACGGCGGCGGAGAAACGGGCCCGGATCTCCGAGATGCTGGCCGCGGCCGAGCGGGTGGAGGCGGTGGAGTGCGCCCACTCGCTGGAGGCGGAGGTCCGCGAGCTGCGGCTGATCGGGGCGCACGCGCCGCCGTACAACCGGCGGTCGAAGTTCCCGGAGCGGGTGCTCTGGCTGAAGCTGACCGACGAGCCGTACCCCCGGCTGTCGGTGGTCCGGGCCATCTCCGCCGACGACACCGCCTACCTCGGCCCGTTCAGCTCCCGGCGGGCGGCGGAGCTGGCCGCCGCCGGGTTCCACGACGCCGTGCCGCTGCGCCAGTGCACCCACCGGCTCTCGCTGCGCACGGTCACGCCGGCCTGCGCGCTGGCCGAGCTGGGTCGCTGCCCGGCGCCCTGCGAGCATCGGATCACCCCGCAGGAGTACGACGCGCGCGCGGCCGCGCCGTTCCGCACGGCCACCACCAGCGACCCGCAGCCGGTGGTCGACGCCCTCCTCGCCCGGATCGAGGCGCTCTCCGCCGCCCGGCGTTACGAGGAGGCGGCGGTGGCCCGGTCCCGGCTGGCGGCGGTGCTGCGGGCGACCGTGCGGATGCAGCGGTTGACGGCGCTGACCGGGATCGCCGAGCTGGCCGCCGCGCGCCCGGCGGCCCGTGGCGGCTGGGAGCTGGCGCTGGTGCGGCACGGCCGGCTGGCCGGGGCGGGCGTCTCACCGCCCGGTGTCCACCCTCGACCGACGATCGCGGCGATCCGGGCCACCGCCGAGACCGTCCCGCCCGGCCACGGTCCGGTCCCGCGCGCCTCGGCGGAGGAGACCGAACGCATCCTGTCCTGGTTGGAGCGACCCGAGACCCGGTTGGTGGAGATGTCCTCCGGATGGGCCTCCCCGGTGGCCGGCGCGGGCCGCTTCCGCGACCTGCTGAGCAAGGCCGAGAACGCCGCGTCCCACCAGATCTCGACCGAACGCTCATGACCAAGTGACCGATCGGACTACCTCGCCTCCCTTAGGCTGTTAGAGAAGTGCAGTCCTGCCCGTTTCGTGGGCCTGCTCCCGGTTGCCGGGGATCGGCTACCGTGGAGCCGGGGTGAGGAGGTGTCCCACGTGGACGTCGACGCCGGACACGGCGCCGCCCTGGGGGGCGCCCTTCCGACCCAACCAGGCGAGCTGCCGCTGGCCCGCCGGCTCCGGTCGCTGCTGAGCTGGCCGACCGCCGACACCGACCCGGTCAGCCACCTCGTGCGAACCCACCGGACGATCCACCCCGGCACCGAGCCCTCCGTGCTGCGCCGGGCCTACACCATCGCGGAGAACATGCACCGCGGGCAGTTCCGCAAGAGCGGCGAGCCCTACATCACCCATCCGCTGGCCGTGGCGCAGATCTGCGCCGAGATCGGCATGGACGCCATCACCCTGGTCGCCGCGCTGCTGCACGACACCGTGGAGGACACCCGCTACACCCTCCAGGCCCTCGCCGAGGACTTCGGCCCGGAGGTGGCGCACCTGGTCGACGGGGTGACCAAGTTCGACAAGGCGTTCTACGGCAAGGCCGCCGAGGCCGAGACGATCCGCAAGATGATCATCGCGGCCGGCAAGGACGTCCGGGTCCTGATCATCAAGCTGGCCGACCGGCTGCACAACATGCGCACCCTGGGCGTCCGGTCGGCGGCCTCCCGGGAGCGGATCGCCCGCAAGACGCAGGAGGTGCTGGTCCCGCTCTGCGACCGGCTCGGCATCCAGACGCTCAAGCGGGAGCTCGACGACGTGGTGCTGCTGCACCTGGAGCCCGACGAGCACGCCCGGATCGCCCGGCACGTGCACGACCGGCCGGGCTGGGACGCGTACCTCGCCGAGGTGGTCAGCCGGGCGAAGTCGGCGCTGCGCCGCAGCCGGGTCGACGCCGCGGTGACCCCCCGCCCCCGGCACCTCTACTCGATCTGGAAGGACACCGTGGCGGGTGGCCACAGTGCCCCCTACGACCTGCCCCGCATCGCGATCGTGGTGGACGGTCCCGCGACCGACTGCTACGCGGCGCTGGGGGCGATCCACGGGGTGTGGCGCCCGGTCCCCGGCCGGTTCAAGGACTTCATCGCCTCGCCCAAGAACAACCTCTACCGCTCCCTGCACACCAGCGTCTGCGGGCCACGCAACCGCACGGTGGAGGTGCTGATCCGCACCGTGGAAATGCACCGCTCGGCCGAGTACGGCGTCGCTGCCGACTTCCGCTTCCCCCGCTCGGGCGGCGGCACCGCCGCGGCCCAGGCCGAACAGCTCGACTGGCTGCGCCGGGTGCTCGACTGGGAGCAGGGCGCGGCCGACCCGGCCCAGTTCCTCGAGTCGCTGCGCTGCGACCTCGCCGAGACGCAGATCCAGGTCTTCGCCGACGGGCGGCAGGTCGTGCTGCCGGCCGGCGCGACCCCGGTCGACCTCGCGTACGAGCTGGGCGCCGAGCGGGGCGACCACTGTCTGGCGGCGCGGATCAACGGCCGGCTGGCCCCGCTCTCCTCCGAGTTGGACGAGGGCGACGTGGTGGAGATCTTCACCGAGACCGACGCGGCCAACGGCTTCGACGCCGCCGTCGCGCCGCGCGGGCCCCGCCGGGAGTGGCTCGGCTTCGTCAAGTCGCCGCACGCGCAGATGCAGATCAGCCGGTGGTTCGCCGAGCACAGCGAGCCGGGCATCTCCATCACCGACAAGGTGCGCCTCGGCCGGGCCACGATCGGGCTCGCCCTGCGCAAGCACGACCGGGGGCTGGCCAGCGACCTGCCGCTGCTGCGGCTGTCGGAGGAGTTGGGCTACCCCGACCTGGAGACGCTGCTGGTCGCGGTCTTCGACCGGGTGATCGAGCCCGACACGGTCGTACGCCAGCTCATCGACCTGGTGGACCACCGGCAGTGACCGGCGTGGGCCCGGGTCGTCCGAACACTCCTCGCGGCCACTAGCCTGGAGACATGATCCCCCGCTCGCGCGCCACCGGTCGGGCCGTCGCATACCAGGTCTTCTACCGGCTGCCGCTGCCGGTACGCCGTCGCCTGGTCCGGCTGGCCGTGCCGAAGTACATCGTCGGCGCGGTAACCCTCGTCCGGGACAGCGAGGCCGAGGGGGCAGGTCGGTTGTTGCTGCTGCGCCAGCCGCCCGGCAGGGGGTGGGGGCTGCCCGCCGGCCTGTTGCAGAAGGGCGAGGCACCGGTGGTGGGCGCCGCCCGCGAACTCCACGAGGAGTCCGGCATCCGGCTATCGCCGCGGCAACTGAGCCCCGCCGTCCCGAACGCCGTCGTGCACGCCAAGGGCTGGGTGGACGTCGTGTTCACCGCCGAGGTGCCGGCGTCGACCACCGAGTTGAAGGTCGACGGCGCCGAGGTCCTGGAGGCCGCCTGGCACCCGCTGGACGACCTGCCCAAGCTGACCTGGCCCACGGCGCGGCTGCTCGCCTACTACGACATCGGGCCGCTGGCCGGGCAGTTCCCGCCACCGGTGCCCGACACCCGGCCGTGAACGCCGGCCGCGACGCCGACGGCCCGGCCACCGCCGCCGCGACGGCTGGACACGGCCCGGCCGAGGTCTGCGCGGTGGTCCTCGCCGCCGGCGAGGGCACCCGGCTGCGACCGTTGACCGAGCGGCTGCCCAAAGCGCTCTGCCCGGTGGGCAACGTGCCGCTGCTCGACCGGGCGCTGGACCGGCTGGCCGGGCTCGGCCTGGTCGGGCCCGGCCGGGTCGCGGTCAACGCCTGCTACCTCGGGGCGCAGGTCGTCGACCATGTCGGGGACCGTGCCCACCTCTCGGTCGAACCGGGCGATCCGCTCGGCACCGCCGGCGGCGTGGCGCACCTGCGGGACTGGATCGCCGGGCGCGGGGTGCTGGTCGGCAACGCCGACGCCTACCTCGCCAACCCGGCACGCCTCCCGGGCCCCGACATCGCCGCCCTGCTGCACGGCTGGGACGGCGACTCGGTACGCCTGCTCGGCCAGCCCGCCGCCGACCCGACGGCACCGGGCACCTTCGACGGCCACGTGTTCACCGGCTTCTCGCTGCTGCCGTGGCGGCTGGTACGGGAGTTGCCGGCGGGGTTCGGCGACCTCGTCCGGGCGGTGTGGCGCCCGGCGGAGGCCGCCGGCGCGCTGACCGTGGTGCCCTACCCCGGCACGTTCTACGACACCGGCACCCCCGCCGACTACCTGGCGGCCAACCTGCACGCCGCCGGAGGCGGCAACCTGGTGCACCCGACGGCCACGGTGACCGGCCGCTGCCGAGCCGCGGTGGTCGGCGCCGGGGCGGTCGTGCACGGCGACGTGGAACGGGCCGTCGTCTGGCCCGGCGCCGTCGTCGAGCCCGGCGAGCAGCTCCGGGACGCGATCCGCGCGGCCCCCGCCCTCACCGTCCCCGGCACACCGCCGCCTGCCGGCAGCGGAAACATCTAGCATGGGCCACGACGCCGACGAACGGAGAAATACCCCGTGATCACCGCGATCGTGCTGATCGACTGCGCCACCGACTCGATCCCCGAGGTGGCCGAGACCCTGGCCAACCTGCCCGGTGTCAGCGAGGTCTACTCGGTGGCCGGCCACGTCGACCTGATCGCGATGGTCCGGGTCCGGGAGTTCGAGCAGATCGCCCAGGTGATCGCCGGCCACATCTCCAAGGTGCCGGGGGTGCTCAACACCGAGTCGCACATCGCGTTCCGGGCGTACTCCCAGCACGACCTGGAGTCGGCGTTCGCGATCGGCCTGGCCAACGCCGACTGAGTGAGCGGAAGGGCACCTTCCTACCGCCTGGGCGATAGGAAGGTGCCCTTCCTCACGTACGTCAGCTACCCGCGGGAGCCGGCGTCTCGATGGTGCCGCCCGGAGCCGGCGACTCGGTGGTGGTGCCCGGAGCCGGGGTCTCGGTGGTGCCGCTCGGAGCCGGCGTCGTGCCGCCCGGGCTCGGGGTGCCGCTGGCGCTGGCCTGCGGCACCGGGATGCCCAGCTGCTCCGCCAACTGCACGAGTTCGTCGTAGTGCGCCTGGAGCGTCGGCAGCGCCGTCTGCGCCAGCTGGACCACCGACTGCTCGGAGCCCTGCGAGATCTCCGTCTGGGTGGCCTGGATCGCCTGAACGTGGCCGGCCAGCTCGCTGGTCACCCAGAGCCGGTCGAACTCCTCGCCGCTGGCGTTGTTCAGCTGGTCGAGGACGGCCTGCTGATCCGCGGTGGGCTCGCTCGGCAGCTGCACGCCCAGCTGCGACGCGGTCTGCTGCACCGTCTGGTCGAGCTGGGTGTGGTCCGTCTTGAACCGGGCACCCAGGTCCTTGACCCCCTGGTTCTGACCCTTCTGCTGGGCCAGGTCACCCGCGGTCATCTCGAACATGTTGACCTGGTGCAGAGCCTGCAGGTACTGGGTGTCCTGCTGTGACGGCTGCACCGCGGCCTGCGCCGCCGCAGCCGGCGCGATGCCCACCAGCACCAGCGCGGCCAGCAGGCCGAGCCGTTTGATTCCCAACATGCTTCCTCCCCCTTGAGACGTTGGACCGCACGGATACCCGGCTGACCGGGGTTATTCCTGTGATCCCCCGGCGGGGAGAGAAACGACCGACAGACCCGTCGGCGGACGGAAACGGACGTGGCGCCCGCCGGAGTGCTCCGGCGGGCCGCTCGATCCTGTTCAGCCTGGTGGCGGCTCCGTTCGCGGCGTTGCGGGGCTTGCCCTGGGTACGGG
>NZ_JBEYVB010000024.1:0-89215 GCF_040643815.1 Micromonospora sp. NPDC047074 | reverse complement strand
GCCCCGGCGGCGAGCGCGCCGGCCCGTCCGGCCCCGGCGGCGAGCGTGCCTGCCGCACCCGCGGCCGGCCAGGACGGCGCCGGTGACGACGACACGGCCGCGAAGCTGCTGCGGCTCTGGTCGGAGGTGCTCGGCGTCGACGAGATCGGACTGGACGACGACTTCTTCGAGCTGGGCGGCAACTCGCTGGTCGCGGTGCAGCTCATCGCCCAGGTCCGCAAGGTGGCCGGGGTGAAGCTGCCGATGCGGACGCTGTTCGACGCCTCCACCGTGCGCGACATGGTGGCCAACGTGGAGAAGGCCCGGGCGGCCAAGCCGGGCCAGCGGGCGGGCGGCATCCCCAAGGTCGCCCGTGGCGACGGCTGAGCGTACGGCCCGAGCCGACCCACCGAGAGAGGAAGAGCCGATGGAGCAGTACCAGGTGGTTCGCAACGACGAGGACCAGTACTCGATCTGGTTCGCCGACCAGACCGCCCCCGCGGGCTGGCAGCCGACCGGCTTCGCCGGCGGCAAGGACGAGTGCCTCGCGCACATCGACGAGGTCTGGACCGACATGCGCCCGCGCAGCCTGCGCGAGTTCATGGGCCGTTGACACCGCCGCCGCCGACGGGGCGACGCGGGCGAGGCTGAACAGTGGACGGGAGTACCGGTGGACGATAGGCAGGCTTTCCCCGCGTCGTACGGCCAGGAGCGGCTGTGGTTCATGGCGCGGCGCGATCCGGACGTGCCGGCGTACAACCTGCCGATGGAGATGCGGGTGCCCCCGCAGGTCGACGTCGCGCTGGTGACGGAGGCGCTCCGGCAGGTCGTGGGGCGGCACGAGACCCTGCGTACGGACTTCTCCACCGACGACGACGGCCGGCTGCGGCAGGTCGTGCACGACACCGTGCCGGTCGTCGTCGAGGTGGCGGACCTGCGCGGGGAGCCGGAGCCGGACCAGGCGCTGGACGACCTGCGCACGCGCTGCCGCCGGACGCCCTTCACCCTGGCCGAGGCGCCCCTGTGGCGCGTCGTCCTGGCCCGCCTCGACGAGCACGAGCAGCGGCTGCTGGTGGTGGCCCACCACGCCGTCTGCGACGCCTGGTCGATCGGCAACCTCCAGTCGGAGCTGGAGGAGCTGTTCGCGGCCCGGTTCGAGGGCCGGGAACCGGAACTGCCGGAACTCGAGATCCAGTACGTCGACTACGCCGTCTGGCAGCGCCGCGAACTCGCCACGGGCGAGCTGGCCGCGTCGGTGGACTACTGGCGGGAGCGGCTGGCCGGGCTGCCCGACCAGGTGCCCGTGCCCAGCGACCGGCCGCGGCCGGCCCAGCCCACCCACGCCGGTGGCGAGCAGCACTTCGCCCTGCCCGCCGGGACCGTCGCCGGGCTGGAGGCGCTCGCCCGGCGGCACCAGACCACCACGTACACGATCCTGCTGGCCGGGCTCAAGGCGTTGCTGTACCGGCTCTCCGGGCAGCGGGACGTGGTGGTCGGCTCGTCGGTGGCGGGTCGCTCCATGCCCGAGCTGGAGCCCCTGATCGGCATGTTCGTCAACACGCTGGTGCTGCGTACCGACGTGGACGGCGCGGCGTGCTTCGCGGAGCTGGTGGACCGGCTGCGGGACGGCCTGCTCGCCGACTTCGAACACCAGGACGTGCCGTTCGACCGGGTGGTGGAGGCGGTCGCCCCGACGCGCGACCCGGGCCGCAACCCCCTCTACCAGATCGCCTTCAACCGGGTGCCGGCCGAGGGCGTGCAGCTCAGCACCGGCACCGCGAAGTTCGACCTGCTCTGGGAGATCGACAACCGCTACCAGGGCCGGCTGGAGTACAGCGCCGACCTGTTCGACCCCGGCACCGCGGCCACCCTGGTCCAGCGCTACCTGCGGCTGCTCGCCGCGGCGGTGGCCGACCCGGAACTGCCGGTCGACCGGCTGCCCCTGCTCGACGAGGCGGAGCGGCACCGGCTCACCGGGAGCGGCCGGCACGCCGCCCCGACCGCGTCCGTGCTGTTCCCCGCCCGGTTCGACGAGTGGGTGAGCCGGCGCGCGGACGCGCCAGCGGTCACCGACAGCCAGGGCGGCCGGCTCGGGTACGCCGAACTGGCCGCCCGCGCCGACGCGCTCGCCGCGCTGCTGCGCGGGCACGGGGTCGGCCCGGAACAGCGGGTCGGCATCCTGGTGGACAACCGGGTGGAGCTGGCCGTCGCCGTGCTCGGCGTGCTCCGGGCGGGCGGCGCCTACGTGCCGCTCGACCTGCGTTCGCCCGCCGACCGGCTGAAGCGGACCCTGGCCGACGCCGGCGCCCTGGTCGCGGTCACCGTGGCCGACCTGGCGCCGCGGCTCGACGGCGCCGGCGTGCCCGTGCTGCGGGTCGAGGAGGCCGTGCCCGGCACGCCGCCGCACGCGGTGCCGCCGGCCACGCCGGCCGTCGAACCGGAGAGCCTGGCGTACGTCGTCTACACCTCCGGCTCCACCGGCGCCCCGAAGGGCGTCGCCGTCAGCCACCGCAACCTCGCCGCCTACCTCGCCGGCCTGACCGAGCTGCTGGCGGCGCCCCCCGGCCGGGTGTTCAGCCTGTGGCAGCCGCTGACCTTCGACTTCGGCCTCACCATGTTCTACGGCGCGCTCGCCTCCGGCGGGACGGTCCACCTGGTCGACGCCGAGCGGGTCACCGACCCGGCCTGGCTCGCGGCCCACGTGGCCTCCGGTGTGGACTACCTGAAGCTCACCCCCTCGCACCTGTCCAGCCTGGTGGCCGCGGGCGCCGAGCCCACGGCGCTGCTGCCCCGGCAGGCCCTCCTGCTCGGCGGCGAGGCGTCGCTGTGGAGCCAGGTGACGCACCTGCGCGAGCTGGCCGGCGACCGGATGGTGATCAACCACTACGGGCCGACCGAGACCACCGTCGGCGCCCTGGCCCTGCCCGGTGACCGCACGCCGACGCCCCGGGGTGCCACCACCCCGATCGGCTGGCCGCTGGCCGGCGCGACCGCGTACGTGCTCGACGAGCGACTCGATCCGGTGCCCGACGGGGTCGTCGGCGAGCTGTACGTCGGTGGGGAGACGGTGTCCCGGGGCTACCTGGGCCAACCGGGCCGCACCGCCGAGCGGTACCTGCCGGACCCGTTCGCCGACCGCCCCGGAGCCCGGCTCTACCGCACCGGGGACCGGTGCCGCCGGCTGCCCGACGGCGCGGTGGAGTTCCTTGGCCGCCTGGACGACCAGGTGAAGCTGCACGGCTACCGGATCGAGCTGGACGAGGTCCGGGCCGTGATCGCCGGCTGCCCGGAGGTGGCCGACTGCGCGGTGCTGCTCGACGAGGAGCGCCGCACCGGCCCCGCGCTCGTCTGCTACGTGGTGCCGGCCCGGCCGGACGTGCCGCCCGCCGTGGTGCGTCGGCACGCCGAGCGGCACCTGCCGGACTTCATGGTGCCGGCGGCCTTCGTCCCGCTGGCGGAGTTGCCGCTGACCCCGCACGGCAAGCTCGACCGGCGTCGCCTGCCGGCCGTGCCCGACGTCGTCACGCAGGTGCGCACCGACCGGCCCCGCGACGCGGTGGAGGACGTGGTGGCGACCGTCTTCGGCACCCTGCTGCACCGCGACGAGATCGGCCGGGACGACCACTTCTTCGAGCTCGGCGGCCACTCGCTGCTGGTGATCCAGCTTCTCGCCCGGCTGCGGGCGGCCTTCGGCGTGGACCTCCCGCTGCGGTCGGTCTTCGAGGCGCCCACCGTCCGTGGCCTGGCGCGGTGGATCACCGGATTCGCGACCGGCGGCGGAACCCCGCCGGTGGCCGTGGCGGACCGCTCCCGGCCGCTGCCCGCCTCGTACGGGCAGCGCCGGCTGTGGCTGTCGCACCACACCGAGCCCGATCCCCAGCTCTACAACACCCACTTCGGCCTCGAACTGGTCGGCCCGCTCGACCCGGCCGCCGTGCGGGCGGCCCTGGTGACCGTCGCGCAGCGGCACGAGGTGCTGCGGACCCGGTTCGTGCTCGACGGCGGCGAGCTGTGCCAGGTGGCCGGCGACACCGCCGAGGTGCCGTGGCGGGAGGTCGACCTGCGCGGGCTCGTCGGCGACGAGCTGGAGTCCGCCCATCGCCGGCACTACCGCGAGCACGGCGAACCGGTCTTCGACCTGCGGGTGGACCCGCCGCTGCGGGCGCTGCTGCTGCGGATCGCCGACGACCGGCACGAGCTGCTGCTGACCCTGCACCACGCCGTCTTCGACGGCTCGTCCATGGCGGTCATGCTGACCGAGCTGGCCGCCGCGTACCCGGCCGCCCGCACCGGCCGGCCCGTGGCGCTGCCGCCGCTGCCCGTCCAGTACGCCGACTTCGCGGTCTGGCAACGCGACCTGGTGACCGGTTCCGGTGGCGGCCAACTGGACTACTGGCGCGAGCGGCTGGCCGGCCTGCCCGCCCGGCTGGAGCTGCCGACCGACCGGCCGCGTCCCCGCCAGCGGGGCAGCGAGGGCGCCCACGAGCTGTTCGAGGTGCCCGGCGAGGTCGCCGACCGGCTGCGCCGGCTCGCCGCGGCCGAGGGCGCCACCCTCAACATGGCGCTGCTGGCCGGCTACTTCGTGCTGCTCGCCCGCTACACCGGCGACCGCGACCTGGTGGTCGGCGTGCCGCACACCGCGCGGCCCCGCCCCGAGCTGGAACCGTTGATCGGCTTCTTCGTCAACACGCTGGTGCTGCGGGTCGACGTCGGCGCCGCGCAGACCTTCCGCGACCTGCTCCGGCAGGTCCGCGACGTCACCATCGGCGCGTACGCCCACGCCGACGTCCCGTTCGAGGCGCTGGTCGACGAACTCTCCCCGCCCCGGGACCCGGGCAGCACGCCCCTGGTGCAGACGATGTTCATGCTCGCCGACGACGACCGGGCGCTCTCGGTGGACAGCGGCGAGGTGACGATGCGCTACGAGCCGTTCGCCCTGCCGATGGCGAAGTTCGACGTGAGCGTCTTCCTGTGGCGCCGCGCCGACCGGCTCGACGGTGCGATGCAGTACCGCCGTGACCTGTTCGACCCGTCGACCATGGCCCGGTTCGCCGCCGACTACACCGCGCTGCTGACCGCCGTGGCGGACGCGCCGGAGACGCTGGCCGAGGAGGTGGCCGCGACGGCGCCGGCCGGGGTGACCGCCGGGGCGACGCCGTCGGTGGACGCCCTCGTGCCGGCCGGTGGCGGGGCGCTGCGGGTGACCGAAGGAGCAGACGGCCGGTGGCGGGACGTGCCGGCCCGGCTGGTCGCCGACCGGGTCGCCTGGCTGTGTGCCGGGGCACCGGCCGGCGCGGCCGAGACCGTCCTGCACGTGCTGCCGCCCGGCACCGTCACCGCCGCCGTCGAGCTGCTGTGGCCGGTGGCGGCAGGCGGTCGGGTGGTGCCGCTGGATCCCGCCGTCGGGGACGCCCCGCCGGTCCTCGCCGAGGCCCTGCGCGCCCACCGGGCCAGCAGCGTGGCCCTCACTCCCGCCCGGCTCGCCGGGCTGCTCGACCTGCCGCACCTCGCGCTGCCCGACCTCGTCGCCGTGCGCTGCGTCGGCGGTCCGCTGTCGCCGGCCCTGGCCGCGCGGTGCGCCGACCGGCTGCCGGGAGTGCTCGTCGACGACCTGTTCGACCTGCCGGCGCAGGGTGTCCTGGCGAGCCGCCGGGTCACCGGCTCGGCGCCCCCGGGGCTGCTCGGCCGGCCCGCGGGCGTGCGGCTGGAGGTGCTCGACGACCGGCTGCGCCGGGTGCCCACCGGCGCCGTCGGCCAGCTCTGGGTGGCCGGCCCGGCCGGCGACCCCGACGCCGGGACCGACCCGGTCGGCGATCCCGACACCGGGGCCGGCCCGGCCAGCGGGCCCGACACCGGGGCCGGCCCGGACGGGGCGTCGTGCCCCGACCCGTACGGCGCGCCGGGCGACCGGTTGGTCGCCACGGGCGAGCTGGTCCGGTGGCGCGCCGACGGCGACCTGGAGTACCACGGCAGGATCGCCGAGGAACTGGCCCGCGACGGGTACCGGATCCGCCCGGCGCTGATCGCCCAGGCGCTGCTGGGCGAGCCGGGCGTGCGCGCCGCGACGGTCGCCGTCCGCCCGGACGGCGACGTCGCCCGGCTCGTCGCCTACCTGGTCGGTGAGCCGGACACGGACGTCGAGCGGGTCGACTGGACGGCCCGGCTGCGGGGGCGGCTGGCCGACGGCTGGATCCCCGACGCCGTGGTCACGCTGCCGGCCATCGTGGAGGACCGCGCCGGCCGGTGGGCGTACGCCGCGCTGCCGGAGCCGACGGAGGCCTCCGTGCCCGACGACGCGCCGCACGCCGGCACCGAGGAGGTGGTCGCCGGTGTGCTGGCGGAGCTGCTCGACCGGCCGACCGTACGCCGGCACGACGACCTGTTCGCCCTCGGCGGGCACTCGCTGCTGGTGATCCGGCTGGTGGCCCGGCTGCGTGCCGTCTTCGGGGTGGAGGTGCCCATCCGGGCCGTCTTCGAGGCACCCACCCCCGCCGGGCTGGCGGAGCGGATCGCCGGGCTGACCGGGGCCGCCGCGCTTCCCCCGGTCCGGCCGGTGGACCGCGCCGGCCCGTCGCTCGCGTCCTACGGCCAGCGCCGGCTGTGGTTCCTGGACCAGCTCGACCCGGGCAGCCCGCTCTACAACACCCAGCTGTTGCTGCGCCTGCGCGGCGACCTGGACCGGGATGCGCTGCGGGCCGCGCTGGGCGTCGTCGTGCGCCGCCACGAGGTGCTGCGCAGCCGGCTGGTGCTGATCGACGACGACGTGCACCAGGTGGTCGTCGACGACGCTCCGCCCGCCCTCGACGAGGTCGACGTCAGCGGCCGGCCGGCCGAGGTGCGCGACGCCGAGCTGTGGACGTTGCTGCGGGCGCACGCCGCCGTACCGTTCGACCTGGCCACCGACGCGCCGCTGCGGGCGCTGCTGGTGCGTGTCGCCGCCGACGAGCACCTGCTGCTCGTCACCCTGCACCACGCGGTCAGCGACGCCCCGTCGATGGATCTGCTCGTCGAGGAACTGAGCGTCCTCTACGCGGGCGGCTCCGCCGACGACCTGCCGCGCCTCGCCGTCCAGTACGCGGACTTCGCGCTCTGGCAGCGCGACCTGCTGACCGGCGTGGGCGCCGGGCAGCTCGCGTACTGGCGGGAGCGGCTCGCCGGCCTGCCGGCCCGGCTGGAGCTGCCGGCCGACCGCGCCCGCCCCGCCCAGCGCAGCACGGCCGGCGCGCACGCGCCGCTGCACGTCGACGCGCACCTGGTGGAGCGGCTGCGCGTCCTCGCCGCCGGCGAGGGCGGCACCCTGTTCATGGCGCTGCTCGGCGGCTTCTACACCCTGCTGTCGCGGTACACCGGCCAGACCGACCTGGCCGTCGGGGTGCCCGTGGCGGGTCGCGGCCAGTCCGAACTGGAGCCGCTGATCGGCTTCTTCCTCAACACCCTGGTGCTGCGTACCGACCTGGACGGCGACCCCACCTTCCGGGACCTGCTGACCCGGGTGCGGGAGACCACCGTCGGCGCGTTCGCCCACCGGGACGTGCCGTTCGAGCTGCTCGCCGGCGAGCTGGCCGAGGGGCGGGAGCTGGGCACCGACCCGCTGGTGCAGGCGCTGTTCTCGGTGGAGGAGGAGCGCCGGGCGGCGCCGCCGGTGGCCGGGCTCGCGGTCGAGCGGCTGCCGTTGGGCACCGCCGCCGCCCGGTTCGACCTGAGCGTGCTGCTCTGGCGCGACGGCGACGGGCTGTCCGGCACCTTCGAGTACCGCACCGACCTCGTCTCGGCGGAACTGGCGGCCCGGCTCACCCGGCACTACCTGGCGCTGCTCGACGCGGCGGCCACCGCGCCCGACGTACCGCTGTCGCGGCTGCCCTTCACCGCGCCGGACGAGCCGGCTCCGGCCGTCTCCGGGGTGTCGCGGGTGTTTGGGGTGGGGTCGTTGGTGGATGTGGTGGGTGGTGTGGGTGTGGGTTTGGTGGGTTCGTGGGGTGTGGTGTCGGGTGTGGAGTTTGGGTCTCGGGTGCGGCGGTTGGGTCGGTTGTTGGTGGGGTTGGGTGTTGGGGTGGATTCGGTGGTGGGGGTGTGTGTGGAGCGTGGTGTGGGGTTGGTGGTGGGTGTTCATGGGGTGGTGGCGGCTGGTGGTGCGTATGTGCCGTTGGAGCCGTCGTTGCCGGATGAGCGGTTGGGTGTGATGGTGGCGGATTCGGGTGCGGGTGTGGTGGTGACGTCGGCTGATTTGGCTGATCGGGTGTCGGGTGTGGTGGGTGCGGGTGTGCGGGTGGTGGTTTTGGGTGAGGAGATGGATTGCTCGGATGGGCCGTTGGGTGTGGTGGTGCCGGGTGAGGGTTTGGCGTATGTGATTTATACGTCTGGTTCGACGGGTCGGCCGAAGGGTGTGGGGGTGTCGCACCGGTCGATTTGGAATCGGTTGTGGTGGATGCAGGATGAGTTTGGTTTGTCGGTGGATGATCGTGTTTTGGTGAAGACGCCGTTTTCTTTTGACGTGTCGGTGTGGGAGTTGTTCTGGCCGTCGTTGGTGGGGGCTTCGATGGTGGTGGCGGATCCTGGGGTGCATCGGGATTCGGCGGCGTTGTTGGGGTTGGTGGAGTCTGAGCGGGTGACGACGGTTCATTTTGTGCCGTCGATGTTGGATGCGTTTTTGGCGGAGCCTGGTGTGGGGGTGCGGGCGGCGGGGTTGCGTCGGGTGTTTTGTTCGGGTGAGGCGTTGGGTGCGGATGTGGTGCGTCGGTTCTTTGAGGTGTTGCCCGGGGTGGAGTTGTTTAATTTGTATGGGCCGACTGAGGCGGCGGTGGATGTGACGTGGCATCGGTGTCTGCCGGGTGGTGTGGTGGTGCCGATTGGTCGGCCGGTGGCGAATACGCGGGTGGAGGTTTTGGATTCGGGGTTGGGTCGGGTGCCGGTGGGTGTGCCGGGTGAGTTGTGTATTGGTGGGGTGCAGGTTGGTCGGGGTTATGTGGGTCGGGCGGGGTGGACGGCGGAGCGGTTTGTGCCGGATCCGTTTGGTGGGGTGGGTGGTCGGTTGTATCGGACGGGGGATGTGGCGCGGTGGCGTCCGGATGGGTCTTTGGAGTTTTTGGGGCGGTCTGATGGTCAGGTGAAGGTGCGGGGTTTCCGGATTGAGACGGGTGAGGTGGAGGCCGCGTTGGAGGCGGTTTCTGGGGTGCGGTCGGCGGTGGTGGTGGCGCGTGGTGAGGGTGCGGGGGTGCGGTTGGTGGGTTATGTGGTGGCGGAGGTGGGGGTTGATGTGTCGGGTGTGGATTGGCGGGTGGTGTTGGGTCGGGGGTTGCCGGAGTATGCGGTGCCGGCGCAGGTGGTGGTGATTGATGAGTTGCCGACGACGGTGAATGGGAAGTTGGATCGGTCGGCGTTGCCGGATCCGGGGGTGACCCGGACGGATCACACACCCCCACGCAACCCCACCGAACAGTTGCTGGCCGGGATCTGGTGCGAGGTGCTGGGCCTGACCGAGGTCGGCGTCCACGACAACTTCTTCCACCTGGGCGGCGACTCGATCAGCAGCCTGCGGGTGATCGCGCGGCTGCGTACCGCCGGGCACGAGGTGAGCCTGCCGCAACTGTTCCGCCACCAGACGGTGGCGGCGTTGGCGGAGGCGATCGGAGCGGTGGGCACCGTGGCGACCGACGCCGGTGCCCCCGAGGGTGACGTCACCGGCCTGGACGACTCGGACTTCGGCCTTCTCGGGGCCGGCGACCTTGACGTGCTGGACCGGCTCTATGGAGATTCGAGGGGAGCATCCGAGCAATGACGACCGTCACCCGGGAACGGGGTGCCGTCGAGAGCGCGTACCCGCTGACCGCCCTCCAGGCCGGCATGCTTTACCACAGCGAGTACCACTCCGACACGGCCACCTACCACGATCTGCTGACGCTGCGGATGTCCGGCCGGTACGCCCCGGACGCCCTGCGCGCCGCGCTGGCCGAGCTGGCCGCCCGGCACCCGGTGCTGCGCACCAGCTTCGACCTGACCAACTTCAGCGAGCCGGTGCAGCTGGTCTGGCGCACGGCGACCGTTCCGGTGCAGGAGGTGGACCTGCGCGACGCCACGGAGGACGCGGCGCGCCGGGAGGTGGAGCGGTTCGCCGTGGCCGAGCGGCACCGGCCGTTCGAGTGGGCCCGGCCCCCGCTGGCCCGGATCGTCGTGCACCTGCTGCCGGCCGACCGGTTCGACCTCACGATCAGCTTCCACCACGCCATCCTGGACGGCTGGAGCCTGTCGCTGCTGGTCAACGAGCTGCTGCGGCGCTACACCGGCCACCTCGACGGTGCGCCGCTGCCGGTCACCGCGCCGTCGGTCACGTTCCGGGAGTTCGTGGCGCGGGAGAAGCGCGCCGTCGCCGCCCCGGCCAGCCGTGACTTCTGGGCCCGGCTGACCGCCGACGCGCCGGACGGCAGGCTGCCCCGGCTGCCCGGGTATCCCGCCGAGCAGCGGGGCGAGCAGGTCGACGCACTGCGTACCGGCCTCGACGCGGAACTGGTGGCGCGGCTGGGCAAGCTCGCGGTCGAGCTGGGCGTGCCGCTGCGTACGGTGCTGCTCACCGCGCACCTGCGGGTGGTCGCCCTGCTCACCGGCGCCGCCGACGCGGTCAGCGGCGTGGTCACCCACGCCCGGGCCGAGCAGGAGGGGGCCCAGGAGGTCCTCGGCCTGTTCCTCAACTCCGTGCCGCTGCGGGTGGACGTTACCGCGGCGAGCTGGAACGATCTGGTCCGCCGGGTCTTCGAGGCGGAACTGGCGGTGATGCCGCACCGTGCCTTCCCGCTGTTCGAGATCCAGCGGCTGGCCGGGCGGGACGCGCTGTTCGACGCGATCTTCGACTTCCGGGACTTCCACCACTACCGGGGCGCCGCCGAGGCCGGGCCGGTCGAGCTGCTCGGCAGCGAGACGTTCGAGCAGACCAACCTGGCCTTCGCGGCCAACATGATCCGGGCTTCCGACGGGGTCGGCCTGACCCTGGAGCTGCGCTTCGACGCCAACCAGTTCCCGCCGGACCAGATCGCCGGGTTCCGGGACTGCTACCTGCGGACCCTCACGGCGATGACCGACGACCCGGCGGCCAGTCCGCGCCCCACCCGGCCGCTGCTCGACCCCGCCTACCAGCCCCCGGTGTCCGGGGTGTCGCGGGTGTTTGGGGTGGGGTCGTTGGTGGATGTGGTGGGTGGTGTGGGTGTGGGTTTGGTGGGTTCGTGGGGTGTGGTGTCGGGTGTGGAGTTTGGGTCTCGGGTGCGGCGGTTGGGTCGGTTGTTGGTGGGGTTGGGTGTTGGGGTGGATTCGGTGGTGGGGGTGTGTGTGGAGCGTGGTGTGGGGTTGGTGGTGGGTGTTCATGGGGTGGTGGCGGCTGGTGGTGCGTATGTGCCGTTGGAGCCGTCGTTGCCGGATGAGCGGTTGGGTGTGATGGTGGCGGATTCGGGTGCGGGTGTGGTGGTGACGTCGGCTGTTTTGGCTGATCGGGTGTCGGGAGTGGTGGGTGCGGGTGTGCGGGTGGTGGTTTTGGGTGAGGAGATGGATTGCTCGGATGGGCCGTTGGGTGTGGTGGTGCCGGGTGAGGGTTTGGCGTATGTGATTTATACGTCTGGTTCGACGGGTCGGCCGAAGGGTGTGGGGGTGTCGCACCGGTCGATTTGGAATCGGTTGTGGTGGATGCAGGATGAGTTTGGTTTGTCGGTGGATGATCGTGTTTTGGTGAAGACGCCGTTTTCTTTTGACGTGTCGGTGTGGGAGTTGTTCTGGCCGTCGTTGGTGGGGGCTTCGATGGTGGTGGCGGATCCTGGGGTGCATCGGGATTCGGCGGCGTTGTTGGGGTTGGTGGAGTCTGAGCGGGTGACGACGGTTCATTTTGTGCCGTCGATGTTGGATGCGTTTTTGGCGGAGCCTGGTGTGGGGGTGCGGGCGGCGGGGTTGCGTCGGGTGTTTTGTTCGGGTGAGGCGTTGGGTGCGGATGTGGTGCGTCGGTTCTTTGAGGTGTTGCCCGGGGTGGAGTTGTTTAATTTGTATGGGCCGACTGAGGCGGCGGTGGATGTGACGTGGCATCGGTGTCTGCCGGGTGGTGTGGTGGTGCCGATTGGTCGGCCGGTGGCGAATACGCGGGTGGAGGTTTTGGATTCGGGGTTGGGTCGGGTGCCGGTGGGTGTGCCGGGTGAGTTGTGTATTGGTGGGGTGCAGGTTGGTCGGGGTTATGTGGGTCGGGCGGGGTGGACGGCGGAGCGGTTTGTGCCGGATCCGTTTGGTGGGGTGGGTGGTCGGTTGTATCGGACGGGGGATGTGGCGCGGTGGCGTCCGGATGGGTCTTTGGAGTTTTTGGGGCGGTCTGATGGTCAGGTGAAGGTGCGGGGTTTCCGGATTGAGACGGGTGAGGTGGAGGCCGCGTTGGTGGCGGTTTCTGGGGTGCGGTCGGCGGTGGTGGTGGCGCGTGGTGAGGGTGCGGGGGTGCGGTTGGTGGGTTATGTGGTGGCGGAGGTGGGGGTTGATGTGTCGGGTGTGGATTGGCGGGTGGTGTTGGGTCGGGGGTTGCCGGAGTATGCGGTGCCGGCGCAGGTGGTGGTGATTGATGAGTTGCCGACGACGGTGAATGGGAAGTTGGATCGGTCGGCGTTGCCGGATCCGGGGGTGACCCGGACGGATCACACACCCCCACGCAACCCCACCGAGGCCCGGCTCGTCGCCATCTGGGCGAAGCTGCTCAACGTCGGGACCGTCGGCGTGCACGACAACTTCTTCGACCTCGGCGGGCACTCCCTGATCGCGCTGCGGCTGGCGATGCTCGTACGCCAGGAGTTCGCGCGCGAGCTGCCGCTGGCCTCGCTGCTGGCCGCGCCCACCGTGGCCCAACTGGCCGAGGTGGTCGCCGCGGCGCCCGCGGCCGTGGCGGGAGCCCCGGCAGCGGCCCGGGTCACCGACCGGGTGGTGGCGCTGCGCGAGACCGGCGACCGGCCGCCGCTGTTCATGCTGCACGCGCTCGGCGGGCAGATCTTCCGGTACCGGCCGCTGGCCGAGCACCTCGGCCCGGACCAGCCCGTCTACGCCATCCCCGGCTACGGCTTCACCCCCGGCGAGGAGCCGATCCAGGGGCTGGACAACATGGCCGACCGGTACGCCGAGCACATCCGGGCGATCCGCCCCGAGGGGCCGTACCTGCTGGGTGGTTTCTGCATCGGGGGCAACATCGCCCTGGAGGTGGCCCGCCGGCTGCGCGACGGCGGAGCCGAGGTGCCGCTGGTCATGCCGGTCTGGTCGTCGATCGAGGAGCCGGTGGTGCGGGCCACCCTGGAGAGCGACACCCAGCTCATGATCCATGCGCTGGCCGGCGGACTGAACACGGTGGACCCGCAGGAGCTCAGCACCCGCTCCCCGGAGGAGCAGCTGATGGCCATCATCCAGGCGGCCACCCACGAGGACACCCTCCAGTACGCGGCGACCGAGATCGAGGAGGTGCGCCGCTACCTGGCGGTGTTCCGGGCCAACGCGCACGCGGTCGGCCACTACACGCACGACCCCTACCCGGGTGACGTCACGCTCTTCATGCCCAGCGAGGATCACGACGTGACGCCGGACCGCGACTACGGATGGCGGGACCTGGTGACCGGCCGGTTCGCCGTCCAGCCGATCCCCGGCACCCGCTTCACCGCAGTGTACGAGCCGTACGTCAGCCAGATGGCGGCGCAGATGAGGAGATGGATGCACCATGGACAGCCAGACCGCGCCCGCTGAGGCGGCGGCGCAGACCGCTCCCGACAAGGGCGCGGACCGCGGCCTGCGGGGCAACCGGGACTTCCTCAAGCTGTGGAGCGGCGAGAGCCTCGCCATGCTCGGCTCCGAGGTCACCGTCGTGGCGTTGCCGCTGGTGGCGGTCGTGCTGCTGGCGGCCACCCCGACCGAGATGGGCATCCTCGGCGCCGTGCTGCGGCTGCCGGCGCTGCTCTACCTGGTGGTCGGGGTCTGGCTCGACCGCGTCCGGCGCCGCCCCGTGATGATCTGGGCGGACCTCGGCCGGTTCGTGCTGCTGCTGAGCATCCCGCTGCTCTACCTCACCGACCAGCTCGCCATCGGCTGGCTCTACGTCGTGGCGTTCGGCGTCGCCGTGATGGGCATCGCCTTCGACGTCGCCTACCAGGCGTACCTGCCGTCGCTGGTGAGCCGGGAACACCTCGGCGAGGCGAACGGGAAGCTGTCGATCAGCCACTCGGTGGCCCAGCTCGGGGCACCCGCCCTGGCCGCCGCGTTGGTCGCCCGGTTCAACGCCGCCGTGGCGCTGCTGGTCGGCTCGATCACCTGCCTGATCTCGGCGATCAACCTGGCCACGATCCGCACCCCGGAGCCGCGCCCCGTGCCCGAGGGCGACACCGACCGGCCCCGGCTGCTGCCCATGATCACTGCCGGGCTGAAGTACGTGGTCCGCCAGCCCATCCTGCGGCCCATGGTGATCTCCACCGGCATCTTCGTCACCTTCTGGAGCGGCATCCAGACGCTGTACATCCTGTTCCTGGTGCAGGATCTGAAGCTGCCCAGCGGCGTGGTCGCGTTGATCTTCGCGGCGGGCGGGGCGGGCGCGGTCGTCGGCGCCACCCTCTCCATCCCGGCGTTGCGCCGCTTCGGCCCGGGACGGACGGCGATCTGGTGCACCATCATCTGCAACCCGGCGTTCCTGCTCATCCCGTTCACGCCGGAGTCGTTCTGGCCGGCGGTGGTGCTGCTCACCCTCGTCCAGTTCGCCACCGGCCTGACCATGCCGATGAGCAGCGTCAGCATGGGTTCGGTACGGATGGCGCTGACCCCCGACAACATGCAGGGGCGGGTGGCGTCGGCGTTCCGTGGGCTCTCGCTCGGTCTCGCCCCCCTCGGCGCCTTCGCCGCCGGCGCGTCGGCCGAGATCTGGGGCATCCGGCCGGTCCTGGTGGTCTTCGGGCTCTTCCTGGTCGTGCCGATCTTCGTCTACCTGTTCTCGCCCATCCCCGGCCTGAAGACCCTGCCCGAACCGGCGGAGTGACCGGCCGCGCCGACCCCAGAGAAGAGGACTCCATGAAGATCGAGACGGTGGCCAGCCCGTCCGGTGGCACGACGGCCGCGATGGTCACGGTGCCCGGCGCCGGCGACCTGACGGCGGGCCTCGCCGAACTGGACCGGTGCGACCCGTCGGTGGCCGCGCTGCTCACCCGGTACGGCGCTGTCTTCCTGCGCGGGCTGCCGGTGGGCACCCCGGAGGACTTCCGCGCGGTGGTCGACCACTTCGGCGCGGCGACCCGCGGCTACGCCCACGGCAACTCGCCGCGCACCCAGGTCACCGACGGCGTGTACACCTCGACCGACTACCCGGCCGCGTACGACATCTCGCTGCACAACGAACTGTCGTACGCGCCGGACTGGCCGGAGCGGCTGTACTTCTGCTGCCTGGTCGAGCCGGCCGGCGGCGGCGCCACCCACCTGTGCGACGGGCGTACCCTGCTGCGCGACCTCGACGCCGGGGTGCGCGAGCGCTTCGAACGGCACGGCGTGACCTACCGGCGGACGATGCACGGCGGCTTCGGGCTCGGCAAGTCGTGGCAGTCCACCTACGAGACCGACGACCGGGACGCGGTCCGCAAGCTGCTGGACGAGGCGGGGGCCGGGCACGAGTGGACCGACGACGGCGGGCTGCGTAGCTGGCAGACCCAGGCGGCGACGCGGGAGCACCCGGTGACCGGGGAGCGGGTCTGGTTCAACCAGGCGGACCAGTGGCACGTGTCGAACCTCCCGCCGGCCGACGCCGAGACCCTGCTGGGTCTGGTCGGCGACCCGGCGAACCTGCCGCTGTCGGCCAGCTACGGCGACGGCTCCGACATTCCCGCCGCCGACCTCGACGAGGTGCGGGCCACCGCGGAGCGGCACGCGCTCGACGTGCCGTGGCAGCGCGGCGACGTGCTGCTGGTCGAGAACATGCTGGCCCTGCACGGGCGGCGGGCGTACACCGGCGACCGGCGCATCCTGGTCGCGATGTCATGAGATCCGCCCTGGTCAACCCGTGGCGGGAGACCCACCGGCAGGTGCGGGACAGCCGGGTGCCGTACCCGCACGAGGGCACCCTGCACGAGTTGTTCGCCGAGCGGGCGGCGGCCCGGCCGGACGCGGTCGCCGTCACGGACGGCCGGACGGCGACCACCTACCGGGAGTTGGCCGGGCAGGCCGACCGGGTCGCGGCCCACCTGCTGCGGGCCGGCCTGGAACCGGACGGGCGGGTCGCCGTCGCGGTGCGGGGCGGCAGCCGGCTCCTCGCCGCGTACCTCGGCGTCCTGCGGGCCGGCGGGGTGTACGTGCCGGTCGACCCGGCCGAGCCGGCGGCCCGGCTGACCGCCCTGCTGGCCGACGCCGGGGTGGCCCTGTCCCTGGTCGACGACACCACGGGTGCCGACCTGCCGGCCGCCGCCGGCCCGCGGCCGCTCTCCGCCGCGACAACCGCCGCCCCCTGGGACGGACCGTGGCCGACCCGCCGGGCCACCGACCCGGCGTACCTGATGTTCACCTCGGGCTCCACCGGCACGCCGAAGGGCGTCCTGGTGCCGCACCGCGCCGTGGTGCGGCTGGTCCACGGGCAGCGGTACCTGCCGTTCGGGCCGGAGCTGACCTTCCTCCAGATGGCGCCCGTGGCCTTCGACGCCTCCACCCTGGAGGTGTGGGGGCCGTTGCTGCACGGCGGCCGGATGGTCCGCTACCCCGGCGAGCTGCCGGTCGCCGCCGAGCTGGCCAGGGCCATCGCCGCCGGTGGCGTCACCACCCTCTGGCTGACCGCGTCGGTGTTCAACGTGATCGTCGACGAGGACGTCCGGGCCCTGGCCGGGGCGCGGCACGTGCTCTTCGGCGGGGAGGCCGCGTCGGTCGAGCACGTCCGCCGCGCCCGCGCGGCCCTGCCGGGGGTACGTCTGATCAACGGGTACGGGCCGACCGAGGCGACCACCTTCACCACCACGCACGAGGTGACCGGGCCGCCCGAGGACGCGGGGATCCCGATCGGCCGTCCGCTCGCCAACACCTGCGTGTACCTGCTGGACGAGGCGGGCGAGCCGGTGCCGGCGGGGCAGGAGGCGGAGCTGCACGTCGGCGGCGACGGGGTGGCGCTCGGATACCTCGACAACCCGGAGGCCACGACGGCCCGGTTCCTGCCCGACCCGTTCGTGTCCGGCGCCACCATGTACCGCACCGGCGACTGGGCCCGCCGCCGTCCCGACGGCGCGCTGGAGTTCGTCGGCCGCCGCGACGGGCAGGTCAAGCTCCGGGGCATGCGGATCGAACTCGGCGAGGTGGAGGCCCTGCTGCACGCCGATCCGGCCGTACGGCGCTGCGCGGCGGCGGTGACGGGCAGCGGTGCCGCCCGCCGGCTCGTCGCGTGGGCGGTCGCCGTGGACGGGGCCGACGCCGCCGGGATGCGGGCCCGACTGGCCGCCCGGGCGCCGGCACACCTGGTGCCCGGGGAGATCGTGCTGGTGGATCGGCTGCCGCTGCTGGCCAGTGGGAAGATCGACCGCCGGCTGCTGACCGACGGATGGCGGAAGCCGACAGGAAGGGAGCTGGCGTGAGCGGAACGCAGCCGACGGAGCGGGCCGCGGTGGTGCTCCGCGACGGCGGGGTGACGTGGTTGGTCGCCCTGGCCGGCGACATCCGCAAGCTCGGGTTGACCCCGCTGCTGGTCTCCGGGCCGGCCGACCCCGCCGACTGGCGACGCCTCACCGACGCGTACCAGCGCGCCGTGCGGATCGACGACCCGACCGACGCCGCGCAGGTGGTGGCGGCGGCGAAGACCGTGGCCGGGGGCGCGGAGCTGGCCGGGATCGTGACGGGCTCCGACGGGGTGGTCGTCACGGCCGCCGAGGCGAGTGCGCTGCTCGGCCTGGCCGGCCCGGATCCGGCCGCGCTGGCCCGGACCCGCAACAAGTACGCCGCCCGGCGTACGCTCGCGGCGGCCGGCCTGCCGACTCCCCGGTTCGCGCTGCTGGAGTCGGTCGACGCCGTGGCCCGGGTCGCCGCCGAGGTCGGCTTCCCGGCGATCGTCAAGCCACTCAACGGCACCGCCAGTCACGGCGTGCGCCGGGTCGACGGCCCGGCCGAGCTGGCGGAGGCCTACCGGCAGCTCACCGACCGGCTGCCGGAGGCGATGGACGGGCTCTACCGGCGTCCGCTGCCGGCCGCCGACGGCCCGCTCGACCCGACCCGGGTCCTGCTGGTCGAGGCGGTGCTCCAGGGTCGCGAGTACTGCGTCGACGTGGTGCTGCGCGACGGGGCGCCGGAGCCGGCCGCCCTGGTCGACAAGTTCCTGGTCGACGAACGCTTCTTCGAGCAGGGCTTCCTGTGGCCCGCGGAACTGCCCGAACCGGGGCGGGAGGCGCTGCTGCGGGCGGCGGTGGCGGCGGTCACCGCGCTCGGTCTCGACCAGACGGTCGCGCACGTCGAGCTGATCGACGACGTGCGACACGGCCCGACGATCATCGAGGTGAATCCGGGCCGGCCCGGCGGGCAGCTCCTGCCCCGCCTCAACGAGCTGGTCACCGGCATCGACCTCACCGCCGAGTACCTCGCCCTGCACCTGAACCTGCCCCGGCCGCGACGCCAGCCGGCGGCGCTGCCCATGCCGCTGGCCACCCTGACCGTCTTCGGTCACGGCACGGGACGGGTGGTGGCCGTGCACGGCCTGGCCGAGCTGCACGACCTGCCCGACGTCATCGACGTCGTCACGGCGATCGAGCCGGGGTACGTGCTGACCGGCGAGCACGAGGTGTTCGCGGTGAACGTCCTGGTCGACGCCGCGGACGGTGCCCAGGCCGTCCGGGAGCTGTACGCGACCGTCTCGGAGCTGGTCCACCTGGAGCTGGAGCCGGTCGATGGCTGAGCCGGGGCTCCACCGTCCGCCGGCGTCCGTCGGCCTCGGCAGCGCCTGGCGGCACCGGTGAACCGGGTGGTCGTGGTGGGCAGCGGTTCGCTCGCCCGGGCCGTCTGCCACTCCACGGCAGTCGTCGCCGACCGGCCCGTCACGGTCACCGTGGTCGGCCGGGACGCCGCCCGGTCCGCCGAGGTGGCCTACGTGGCCGGGGCCCGGGCGGCGCTGAGCGGCACCCCGGCCCGGTTCCGGTCCGCCGCCGTCGCCCTGGACGACGACGCGGAACTGGCCGCGCTGATCGCCGACCAGACGCCGGACGCCGTGCTGCACTGCGCCTCCGTGCAGTCGCCCTGGGAGTCGGTGACCGCCCCGTCCGGCTGGACCGGGTTGTTGGCCGAGGCCGGTTTCGGGGCCACGGCGCCGCTGCACGCGCTGCTGGCGAGCCGGGTGGCCGGGGCGGTGCGGCGCAGCGGGGTGCCGGCCCGGTTCCTCAACGCCTGTTTCCCGGACGCGGTCAACCCGATCCTGGCCGCGCGCGGGCTGCCGATCGACGCCGGCCTGGGCAACGTCGCGCTGCTCACGGCGTCGATGCGGGCGGCCCTGGGACTCGGCCCGGGGGACCGGCTGCGGGTCCTCGCCCACCACGTGCACCTGTATCCGCCGGCCGGGCCGGGGGAGGAGGCGCTGGCCTGGGCGGGTGACGTGCCGGTGGCGGACGTGACCGGCGCGCTGGCCGGGCAGCGCGCCTGCCGCCGCGCCGAACTGAACGCCGTCACCGGCCACACCGCCGCGCTGCTGCTGCGGGACTGGCGGCCGGGCGCCGTCGTGCACACCAACCTGCCGGGCCCGAACGGGCTGCCGGGTGGGTACCCGGTGCGCATCACCGACGACGGGATGACCCTCGACCTGCCGGCCGGCTGGGACCGGGCGCGGGCGATCGCGTGGAACACCCGGGCCGGTTCCCGGGAGGGGATCCGGGTGGCCGCCGACCGGGTCCACTTCGAGGGCCGGGCCGAAGCCGCCTTGCGCGCGTACCTGCCCGACCTGGCCGACGGCTTCCCGGTCGCCGAGCTGGAGTCCGTGGCCGCCCGGCTGCTCGACCTGCGGGCTGGGCTGCGCGCCGAACCGGCCACCGGGACCCGCGCCGGGTAGCCGGGTGGGTGCGGGATCAGGAGGGCCCGGTGGTCACCGCAGTTGTACGTGGTTGCCGGTGATCAGCCGCCCGCTCTCACCGGCGAGGAAGGCGATGACCTCGGCGACCTCCTCGGGTTCGGCCACGCGGAACAGGTGCGGGTTGTCGCGTACGGTCGCCCGCACGTCGTCGGTGACCCAGCCGGTGTCGGTGACCGGGGGGTGCACGGCGTTGGCGGTGATACCGAACGGCGCGAGTTCCGCGGCTGCGGCCATCGTGTAGTTGAGCAGGGCTGCCTTGGCCGCCCCGTAGGAGACCTCCTCGGGGAACCCGTCGCTGTGCCCCGAGGTGAGGCTGATGACGCGTCCCCAGCCCCGTTCCGCCGCGATGTTGCGGCGCGCGAACTCGGCGATCAGCACGGCTCCCGCCCGGGCGTCCACCGCGAACTGGCTGTCGAACGACTCGGCCGTCACCGGCCGCAACGTCCTGCCGTGCCGGTCCGTCGTGACGGGCTTGAACGTGTCGGCCAGCCATCCGGTGGCGTTGTTGACCAGGATGTCGACGGTCCCCAAATCGCGTTCGGCGACGTCGAACAGCCGGCCGGGGGTGTCCGCGTCGGCCAGGTCCGCCTCGACCTCGACCACCCGGCCACCGGCGGCCCGGATGCGGTCGACGACGGCCGTCGCGCCGGTGGCCCGGATCTGCCGGTACCGGTCGGGGATGCCCGGGTCCGGCGGGTCGTCCAGCCGCAGATAGGTGACCAGTACCGCGGCACCCCGGCGCGCCAGCGCGACCGCGGTGGCCGCGCCGATGCCGTGGTTGGCTCCGGTGACGAGGGCGACCCGACCGGTCAGCTCGCCCTCGGTGGTCGTCAGGGACACGTGCTCGGCCCTCCGATGCTGAATGGGATCAGACGGGGATGCTGCGTGGGATCAGACGGATCTCGTCGGGCAGGCTGCCAGGGGCGAAGTTTAACGTCCGGCGCCCGTCTCAGTTGCCCGCGAGGGCGGCGTGGGCCGCGGCGAGGCGCTCCGCGTCGGTGCGGCCCGGGTCGCCGCCCGAGACCTCGTCGGCCCATTCGAGCAGGCGGCACAGCTCCTCGCCGGGGGAGGTGACCACCCGGGGAGTGCCGAGCACCACCACTCCACCGGTCCCGTCGACGGTGACCAGGGCACCCTCCGGGACGGTCCGTCCATTGGCCAGCACGCGGGCGCCGGCGACGTCGACCGTGAGCCCCGTGGCCCCGACGACCGCCGGTTTGCCCATCGCCCGCGCCACCACCGCCGCGTGACTCGTCGGCCCACCACGGGCGGTGACGACTCCCGCGGCGGCGGCCAGGCCGTGCATGTCCAGCGGGGACGTGTGTGGACGCACCAGGACGACCGGACCGTCGGCGGCCATGGCGGCCGCCCGGTCGGCGGTGGTCGCCACCCTGCCGGCCACGACGCCCGGGCAGGCGCCCAGCCCGCGCAGGAGGACGTCGGTCGCGTCCACCGCCTCGATCCGGGGCGTACGAGCGGATCGGAGATGCCGGGCGGACAGCCGGAGCAGGGCCTCCCGGCGGCTGATCACCCCCTCGTCGACCAGGTCGACCGCGGCGCGGACGGCGGCGCGGCCGACGAGGCCGCCGGGGCGCATCTGGAGGATCCACAGCGCGCCGGACTCGAAGGTGAACTCCACGCCGCAGGCGTCGCGGTGGTGCCGCTCGATCCGGGCCAGCGCGGCCAGGAGGTCGGCCCACACCGCCGGCTCGCGGTCGGCCAGGTCGGCCAGCGGCCGGGCCGTCGACCTGCCGGCCACGACGTCGTCGCCCTGGCCACCGAACACGACCTCCCCGTAGGCGACGGGCTCGCCGGTGTTGGGGTCCCGGCTGAACGCGACCCCGGTGCCGCTGTGGTCGTCGCGGTTGCCGAACACCATCGACTGCACGGTGACGGCCGTGCCGAGGTCGTGCGGGATGTCGTGCAGTTCCCGGTAGGTCCTGGCACGCGGAGTGTTCCAGGACGACAGGACGGCCCCGACGGCCATCCGCAACTGCTGCCCCGCGTCGTCCGGGACAGCGGTGCCGGCGCGCTCGTGGACGAGGGCGTCGACGCGCCGGATCGCCTCGGCGAGGCACGTCTCCGGATCGCCGTCGTCCGCGCCGCGCACGACCGCTTCGAGGTGTTCCGGGTCCACCGCGAGAACGGTGGCGGCGAAGCTCGACAGGAACCGCAGCCGCGAGTCGAGCGCGAACCGCGTGTCGCCCGTCCCGGCCGCCAGTACCGCCGTCGCCGCGGTGGTGAGGCCCACGTCGAGCGTCGTGCTCATCATGCCGGGCATCGCGACGGCGCCGCCCGAGCGGACCGACACCACCAGCGGTTGGCGAGGTCCACCGAAACTCCGCCGCGTGACGGCTTCCAGGCCGGCGAGGGCGCTCGCCAACTCGGCTTCGAGGCCGTCGGGCAGCCGCCCGTCACGGAGGAACGCGCGGCAGGCGGCCGTGCCGATGACGAAGCCGGGAGGCACGGGCAGGCCGAGGCGGCGCAGGGCGACGAGCCCGTGCGCCTTGCCGCCGAGTACCTCGGGCGTCGCGTCGACCTCGGCCGACAGCGGGTGGATCCAGGTCATCCAGGTAGCCTGTCGAGGTGCCGGGCCCGCCGCAACCGACCAGTACCGACCTGTTGGTCCTGCACGCCCTGCGCTGCGTCGGGGCCGCCGGCCCCGCCCGGCTGGCGGAGGCGACCGGGCTGCCCGAGTCCGACGTGGAGTCCGAGCTGATCGACCTGGCGGTAGCCGGCCTCGTCACGCGGGCTCCGGGCGCCTTCGGCGGGTGGAGCCTCACCGGGGCGGGCCGCGCCGCGGACGCCGAACGGGTCACCGCCGAGCTGGACACCGCCGGTGCCCGACCCGCTGTGACCGGAGCGTACGACGGCTTCCTCCTGCTCAACCCGGAGCTGCTCGACCTCTGCACCGCCTGGCAGCTGCGATCCGTCGACGGCGTCGCGGCGCCGAACGACCACAGCGATCCGGCCTACGACGGCCGGGTCCTGGACCGCCTCGCGGACCTCCACCGGCGCGCCGACGACGTCTGCGTACGGCTGTCCGCCGCGTTGCCGCGGTTCCAGCGCTACCGGTCCCGGCTCGCCCACGCCCTCGCGTCGGCGAGATCCGGGGCGGTGGAGTACGTGACGGACGATCTCGCGTCCTACCACGTGGTGTGGTTCCAGCTGCACGAGGACCTGCTCGTCACCCTGGGCATTCCCCGGCACTGACCCCATTGGACGGGGCCGGGACGCGGGGCGACAGGTGACGATCGACACGGGCCGGCGGACCCCGACGCGCGTCCCGGGATGCCGATTTTGAGCTGCCCGTACATCGTTTGGTCCTCATATTCGTGACCGGGCGTCGTCAGCTCCCCGCGGAGCGCGTCTCCATGCGCCCCGCGGGGCGGGGCACCGCCCCCTGATATCCCCCTGTGAGTTACACGAATGGAGGTACGCCATTGCCTTGGCCTCGGTGATCACCTAGGTTTCACCCGGTCGCAACCAGCCGCTTCGAGCACCTCCCCGGCTCCGGCGTGCCAGCGAGACCGTACCGATCGCGCCGCACAGTGACTTTAGGAGCTCACCGTGGCACAGCCTCCCTATCGAAGAACATTCCCATCCCGCCGGAGGGCGCCGGGTCGCCTGGCCGCAGCGGTGGCGGCGAGCGCCATGCTGCTCGCCGTGGCCCCCGCTCCGGCCGTGGCGGCACCGCTGCCGGCCGGCGACACGGCAGCCGAGGCGCCGGCCCGCCCGGCCGCCGCCAAGGCGCAGCCCAAGAGCGGGCTCTGGCTGTTGAAGATGGACAAGCCCTCCGTGGCGGCCGCCTCGCAGGCGAGCACGGCCCGCGCCGGCAGGCTCGACACCCGGTCCGCCGCGAGCGCCGCCTACTCCCAGGAGCTGGCGCGGCAGCAGGACACGCTGGTGGACGAGATGGAGGCGATCCTGGGCCGCTCCGTGCGGGTCGCCCACACCTACCGCAACGTGGTCAACGGCCTGGCGGTCGAGGTCAGCGCGGACGAGGCGGCGCAGCTGTCCGGTCTGCCGGGAGTCAGCTCGGTCGTACCCGACGAGATCCTGGAGCTGACGACCGACACCAGCAACGCGCTGATCCAGTCGCCCGCCGTGTGGGAGGGCAGGACGGCGGAGAACGTCGGGACCCGTGGCGAGGGCGCCATCGTCGGGATCCTGGACTCCGGCATCAACCCCGACCACCCGTCGTTCGCGGCGGTGGACGGTGACGGCTACCGGCACACCAACCCGTACGGCGCGGGCACGTACACCGGCGTCTGCGCCCCGACCCACCCCCAGCACAAGGCGATCTGCAACGACAAGCTGATCGGCGCCTGGTCGATGGTCGGCACCGACGCCCGGGACGACAACGGCCACGGCAGCCACACCGCCTCGACCGCCGCCGGAAACCGGCACGAGGCGACGATGACCGTCGGCACCAGCACGCACAAGATCACCGTCTCCGGTGTCGCGCCGCGGGCCAACGTCATCTCCTACAAGGTCTGCATGGTCCTCGGCTGCCTCTCCTCGGCCACGATCGCCGCGGTGGACCAGGCGATCGCCGACGGCGTGGACGTCCTCAACTACTCGATCTCCGGTCGCGACGACCCCTGGAAGGACCTCGTCGACCTGGCGTTCCTGGAGGCGTACTCGGCCGGCATCTTCGTCGCCGCCTCCGCCGGCAACAGCGGCCCGGGCGCCAGCACCGTCGCGAAGACCGCGCCGTGGAACATGTCCGTCGCCGCGGTCAGCCACGAGCGGGTCATCGCCCACCGGCTCGACGTGACGGGCCCGACGCCCGTCCCGGCGACGCTCACCGGCATCGCCGCCGTCATCGGGGAGAACTCGCCGAACCCGCCCATCGAGGGTGCGATCCGGTACTCGGGCGCCGTCGACGCGAACAACGTGCAGGCCTGCGTGCCGTTCCCGGCCGCGTCGTTCAGCGGCAAGGTCGCCCTGCTGCCCCGGGGTGGCTGCGACTTCTCCGTGAAGGTCAAGAACGCCACCGCCGCCGGTGCGACCGGCGTGGTCGTGCACAACCAGTACAGCGGCCCGCCGATCACGATGGGCGCGCTCGCCGGGACCACCATCCCCGCCGTGATGGTCTCCCTCGCCGACGGGCAGCGGCTGCGTGACCACGCGGCGGCCACCGACGGCCCCGTCACCGTGCGCGTCGACCCCAGCAGCGAGGTGCTGCGCGACGGCGACTGGACCGACGTCGTGGCCGACTTCAGCTCGCGCGGACCCAGCAAGTTCGACATGCTCGCGCCCACCGTGGCCGCCCCGGGCCGCAACATCCTCGCCGCCACCATGGCGGCGAAGGACAACCCGGCCACGTACGCCTTCATGCAGGGCACGTCGATGTCGTCGCCGCACGTCGCGGGTGCCGGCGCGCTGCTGGCGGCGCTGCACCCCGACTGGTCGCCGACGCGGATCCGCTCCGCGCTGGCGGTCACCGCGGACCGCGAAGGAGTCGTCAAGGAGGACGGTCGCACGCCGGCCGACGCGTTCGACATGGGCTCCGGCCGGATCAACCTGGCCCAGGCCGCCCGGACCGGCATCGTGCTCGACGAGACCGCCGCGAACTTCGTCGCGGCCAACCCCGACGCCGGTGGCGATCCGCAGACGCTGAACCTGCCGGCCGTGGTCGAGCACCACTGCCTCAAGGTCTGCACCTTCACGCGGACGGTGTCCAGCGTGGCGAAGGTGGCCGCGACCTACCAGGTGACGCCGCAGGCCCCGGCCGGGGCGCGGATCACGGTCGCGCCGACGCAGTTCACCCTGGCGCCCGGCGCCAGCCAGGAGTTGACCATCACCCTGGACGTCACCGGGACCGCCCGCAAGAACTGGCTCTTCGGTGCGATCAACCTGACCACCGACGCCCGGCACGCGCCGGACGGGCAGCCGATCGCCCAGGCTCACTTCCCGGTCGCCGTCCTTCCCGCGGCCCCGGACCTGACCGTGGACAAGACCGAGCTCAGCTCCAGCATGGACGTCGCGCAGAGTGAGAGCCACACCGTCAAGGTGGGCAACGCGGGCGGCGCCGAGCTCACCTGGCGGGCGACCGGCGACGGCGAGGACTGCGCCTGGCCGAGCTGGGTCAAGGTGACCCCGGCACAGGGCACCCTGGCCGCGTTCAAGAGCCAGGACATCCAGATCACGCTCGACTCGACCGGCCTGGACGACGGCGGCGTGTTCACGGCGAACCTGTGCCTGGCCAGCAACGACCAGGACCAGCCGGCGACGACGATCGCGCTGGAACTGACGGTGGTGCCGGTGCCGAAGATCGAGGTGGCGCCCAAGTCCCTCGCCGCGCGGCAGCCGGCCGGGCTGGTCACCAGCCAGAAGATCGCGGTACGCAACGCCGGGCACGGCGTGCTGGACTGGCGGCTGGACGACCCGGACGCCGGCCCGGACGACGAGCGGATCAAGATCCTGCGGGACGGTGTCCTGCTGATCCCGAACTCGGCAAACGCCACGCGTGGGGTGATGGCGTTCGATCCGCAGACCGGCAAGCAGATCGACCCGCAGTTCATCCCGCACTTCAAGTTCGACCCGACCAGCAACCTCTACACGCCGTTCCAGATCATCGCCAAGCCGGACGGCAGCGGCTTCCTCATGTCCGACCAGGTCAACTCGGTGATCACCGAGCACGCCCTGGACGGCAGCTTCCGGCGCATCTTCGCGCCCGCCGGCGGCCTGGACGATCCGAAGATCATGACCAACACCCGGGGTATCGCGCTCTCGCCGCGCGGCACCGTGCTGGTGACGGTCGCGTCCCAGACCAACGCCAACTCGGTCGTCGAGTTCGACGCCGACGGCAAGTACCTGGGCACGTTCGTCGCCCCGGGAACCGACGGGCTCAAGGGACCGTGGGGCATCCTGTTCCGCGGCGACGACATGCTCGTCTCGGCCAGCGACAGCGACGCCATCCACAGCTTCAAGAAGGATGGCTCCGCCGCCAACGCCCGCTTCTTCGAGGGGCTGAGCTGGCCGGGTCAGCTCGCGGAGATGCCGAACGGCAACGTGCTCGCGGCGAGCTGGGGCAGCGGCTCCACCCCCGGCGTCTGGGAGATGGACCGCGACGGCAAGCTGATCGGCGTCTACACGCCGCCCGGCGGCACCGGATACCAGGGTGTCTACCCGCTCGGTAACGGCAACATCCTGACCACCAGCTCCAAGGGGGTCCACGAGATCGACCGCTCCGGCCGCCTGGTCGAGGTCGAGAACGACAAGGGTGCGGCCCGGTTCATCACCCACGTCCGGCTGCCCGACCTGCAGCCGTGCGTGACGCCCGACGAGGTGCCGTGGCTGACGGCGTCCCGGACGTCGGCCGCCACCGGCGCCGGCCGGTCCACCGAGGTGACGCTCTCGATGGACAGCACGGGGCTGGCCGCCGGCACCTACCGGGCCCAGCTCTGCGTCACCAGCGACGACCCGTCGAACCCGCTGACGACGCTGCCCGTGACCCTCGAGGTCACCGACCAGACCTGTGGTCAGGTGGTGAGCGGTGAGCGCCGCGGTCCGCTGCCGGTCCGCGGGGTGACCTGCCTCGCGCCGGGCGCCAAGGTGTTCGGCCCGGTCAACGTCGAGAAGGGCGCGAGCCTGATCGCGCTCGACGCCGCGATCAGCGGCCCGGTGACCGCCACCGGTGCCGCGGTGGTGGAGCTGACGGGCAGCACGGTCGAGGGCCCGCTGTCGGTCACCGGCGTCACCGGCCGGGTGCTGATCAGCGGGACGAAGGTGACCGGTCCGGTCAGCGTGGTCGGCAGCCGCACCGGGGACACCCCGGTCGTGGTCTCCGGCAACCGGATCGACGGTCCGCTGAGCTGCTCCGGCAACGCGCCGCCACCGGTGGACAACGGGGTGGCCAACACGGTCAGCGGTCCGAAGTCCGGGCAGTGCGCCAAGTTGTGATCGGGCCCTGCCAACCGGCTCGTCGTTGACGTAGCCAGACCCGCCGGTACGGTCGCCTCAGCGGCCGTACCGGCGGGTCGCCGCGTTTGCGGGGTCGGCTGTCGCCGCGCCCGGCGGTCGTCAGGCCGCCGGAGCCATCAGCTGGAGTTCCATGGCGATCCGCGTCAGGCCTGCCTTGTTCGGCACGCCGGTCTTCTGCCGGACCCGGTGCACGTAGGTGTCCACGGTCGCCTTCGACAGCTCCAGCCGGGCGCCGATCTGCTTGTGCGTCAGCCCTTCGGCGACGAGCCGGAGCACGTCGCGCTCGCGCGGGGTCAGCGCCCGGGCCCCGGCGGTGGGCTCGGCCGGCGGCCGCGGCTCCGCGGTGGCGTCGAGATCGGGCAGGTCGGTGGCGAGCACTGCCCGCAACTCTCCGTCGAGGTACAGGTCGCCGGAGGACACCGCCGCGATGGCCCGGAACAGCGTGCCCACGTCCGCGCCCTTGCAGATGTAGCCGCCCGCCCCCCGGTCCAGGGCGGCGCGGACGTCGACCGGCCGGCGCGACGCGGACATCACCAGCACCGCCAGGTGCCCGGGCAGCCGGGCCGGCATCCCCGGCCCGACGAAGGGATCCATGACGACCACCGTCGGCTCCCCTCCCGGGGGCGGTGGCCCGCACTCGTCCAACGTCGGGAAGACGCCCACGAACCGGATGCCGGCCGAGGCCCTGAGCACCTCCGCCACCCCGCGGAACGTGACCGAACGGTCATCGACGACGGCGACCCTGCAATTCACCCGTGCCCCTCTCCGACGACCCGGAAGGGCCCGGGTCGCTGCTGCCCATGAGGGAAACCGCCAACGTTGCATTTCGGTGTCCCACTGCACGGTAGGCCGCATGACGTACAAGGGTGGTACAGGCGGCGTACATGCGGGGCGGGCCGCGGCCCGTACGCCTGCCGGTCCGGCTCCGGCCAGCAGGGCCGGGGGCGCGTGGAGGCGTCGGCTGGGACATCGACTGCCGTGCGCCTCGGGTCACTTTTCGTTGTCGACCAGGCGGCTCGGGCCTGCCCGTCCAGCCGGTGGCGGCGTCGGCGCAGGGGCGAAACCGATCGCGGCCGGCCGACCTGGTCGATCGCCAGGTCGGCCGGCCGCGGCCGGGAGGTGGGAGGGTCAGACGGCGCCGACGGCCACCGGTTCGGGGGCGGCGGAGGCCGAGGTGGCGGCCGGGACGGCGGTGGTCTCCGTGCGCTCGGGCAGGTACCTGCTGAGCTTGCGGATCCGCCCGGCGTTGTTGACCAGCACGTCGATCGAGGGCAGGTCGGTGTCCACCCGCACGGTCGTGGGGTTGGCGGCGGCGTGGTGGATGTTGCTCAGCAACGTGTGGAACGACCTGGGGAACAGCGAGCGTACGAACCCCGCCTGCTGGCGGCCGCGCCGGATGCTGCTGATCGGCTTGGACCAGTCGATCTGGCTGAGCCGGAAGCGGTGCTGCCGGATCAGCTCGCGGCGGAACTCCTGCCACGGCACCAGCTTCAGGTCGAACCGCGCGGCGATCTCACGCGTGGTCGCCGGGGTCACCGGGTAGCTGATCGCCCGGGGGGTGTTCGACAGGGCGTTGTCCACGACCGACCGGGCCAGCACGTCGCCGGCCACGATCGGACTGGTGACCTCCGAGTCCCAGACGAGCCCGAGCTGGAGCATGTACGAGATCATGTTCCAGAACGAGTACTCCATGCCGGGGTCCTTGAACCCGGTGGGCGCCCCGCCCAGCGCGAACGGCGCCTGGTAGATGTGGATGGGCACGCCGGCCCGGTTCGCCTGCAGGCTGATGTGCTTGACGATCCACTTCATCTTGCTGTAGCCGGTGTAGAAGAAGCTGCGCCGGTGGAAGTCCCGCCACTGCTGGTAGACCTCGCTGCCGACCGACCCGATGACGTGCAGCGTCTTGAACCGCTTCTCCAGGCAGAACTCGGCGAGCCGGAGCGTGGGGAGGACCTTCTCGTCGCGGTACCGGGCGTAGGGGTAGTCGTGGGTCGTCGCGCCCGCGGCGTCGATCACCACGTCGACCTCGGTCAGCAGCTCGTCGTAGTCGGCGGGGGCGAGCCCCATCGCCGGGTCCAGGTAGCTGCCCTCCAGGACCGACAGCTTCCCGGTGTCGGGCAACTCCATCTTGTACTTGCGCAGCTGCCGGGCGATCCGGTCCTCGCCGGACTTGTCGCCCTTGCGGCGCACCAGGGCGTAGACCGTCCCGACCCTGGTGTCGCCGAGGAGTTCCCGCAGCATGTGCATGCCGACGAACCCGTTCGCGCCCAGCAGGAGCACGTTCTTCTGTTCGTCGTCGCCGCGTCGGGGGAGGCGTTCCGCGACTGCCCGCGGGTCCTCCGAGTAGTCGAGCGCGATCCGGTTGGGGCTGCCGGTCGCCAGCGCGATCCGGTCGCTGTTGTTGCGCAGGGTGATGTGCATGGGTCCGCCTTTGCACGAAGGGTGGGTTGTGGAGCCGGATGGTGGTCGCGCGGCTGTCAGGCCACGCGCCGGTCCAGGTGCTGCCAGAACCGCTCGCGCAGCTCCCGACGGAGGAGCTTTCCGCTGGGGTTACGGGGCAGCTGGTCGACGAACTCGAAGCCCGCCGGGATCTTGAAGTCGGCGATCCGCCCCCGCAGGAACATGGTGAGATCGCGGGCGGTCGCGGGCTGGTCGGGCTGGGTCACCACGAAGCAGTGCACGACCTCACCCCAGTGCTCGTGCGGCACGGCGACGGCGGCCGCCTCGACCACGCCCGGGTACGAGCAGACCGCGTTCTCGATCTCCGCCGGGTAGACGTTCTCGCCGGCCACGATGATCGTGTCCTTGATCCGGTCGCGGACGAACAGGAAGCCCTCGTCGTCCAGGTAACCGGCGTCGCCGGTGTGCAGCCACCCGTCGACGAGCGTCGCGGCGGTGGCCTCGGGCAGGCCCCAGTACTCGATCATCCGTGCCGGGGTGTGCAGGCAGATCTCGCCGACCTCGTACGCCGGCAGGACGCGGCCCGTGTCGTCGATGATCTTGACGGCGATGCCCGGGTACGGTCGGCCCGCCGCCTGCATCCGTGGCCCGCCCACGACGTGTTCCGACGGCGGCAGGCAGATCGCCGTGTTGCCGCTCTCGGACAGGCCGTAGATCTGCGCGAAATCGCAGTCGAACATCTCGATGCTGCGGGTGAGCAGCGCCTCGGAGATCGGCGACCCGCCGTAGACGACCTTGCGTAGCGAGACGAAGTCCTCCCGCTTCGGCCGGGGCGGTGCGAGCATCATCTGCAACTGGGCCGGTACGCAGCACGCCGTGGTGATGCCGTGCCTGCGGATGAGGCGGACCGCCTCGTGCCCGGCGAACACCCGGACCGACACGTTCGTGATGCCGGCGCTGAAGCCCTGGATCGACCACCACAGCCCACCGATGTGGAAACCGGGGATGCCGATGAGGCTCACGTCGTCCGGCCGCCAGTCGATCCAGTCCAGACCCTCGGAGGCCAGCCCGTCGCGTACCGCGAAGAAGCTGCGGTGCGCCAGTACGACGCCCTTGGGGTTGCCCGTCGTGCCGCTGGTGTAGACCTGGGCCAGGGGCTGCTCCTCGGTCCAGGACGGGTCCAGGTCGCCGTCCTCGTCGGCCTGCCAGCCGGCGAAGGCGGCCAGCGACACGACCTCGCGCAGCGCGGGCAGGTCCGGCCGCAGCTCGTCGACCGTGTCCAGGAACTCCTCGTCGTGGAAGAGGACCGTGGTGCCGGAGTCGCGCAGAATGTGGTGGATCTCGCCGGCGCGCAGCCGCCAGTTGACGGGGACCAGCACGGTGCCGGTCTTGGCGCAGGCGAACAGGATGTCGTAGTAGTGCTCCGACTCCTTGCCGAGGTAGGCCACCCGGTCGCCGGCCGCGATCCCGGCGCGGCGCAGGGCGTGCGCCGTCCGGTTGCTCGACCGGTGCAGCTGCGCGTAGGTGACCGTACGGTCCTCGCAGTGCACCGCCGGGTGGTCGGGCCGCTGCCCGGCGTGGAAGGCGATGACGTCGTGCACCGTCCGCAGGTGCGGGTGGTACGCCGTCACCGGCTCGTCCCGTTCGGGACGCCCAGCGTCTCCTCGAGGAACCGCACGATCGCCGGGCCGGACGCGAGGGCGGGCAGCAGGTTCGGGTCGATCTCGATGCCGAACGCGTTCTCGAGCGCCATCATGAGCTGGATCTGGCGCAGCGAGCTCCAGCCCGGCACGGTGTCCGGGTCCAACTGCTCGGGCAGTTCGTCCGGTGCGACTCCGAACACGGAGCCGATCACCTCGCGGACGCGGGTCTCCAACATTGCCACTCCTTATGCTGTCCCGCCGGAGCCGTGCTGGCCCGGGGCGAAGAAACGTTGCGTGATCCGCGAGATGGTGCGGAAGTCGTCCGTGGTGACCTCGTCGAGAGAGATCTCCGTGCCCAGCTCCGCCTCGATCAGGTAGAGCAGTTCGACGAAGTGCATCGAGTTCAGGACGCCGCTGTCCACGAGGTCCTCGTCGACCCCGACCGAGTCGACGTCCGGGCACTTGGCGCGCAGGAACGTGGTGATGAACTCGGGAACCGTGCCGGTCGGACTCATGGCGTCTCCTGGGGGCGCTTCGGTGCGGGGAGGATCTTCGTGGTGACCCGGGCCGCCGTCGGCTCGCCGGCGCACCGGTGTTCGGCCACGGTTCGCCCGACGCTCAGGCCGGTCGGAACGAGGCGGTTGGTGCACAGCGCCACGGCCGGATCGCGCAGCAGCGGGTTGGTGCCGGGTACGGTCGCGGAGAACAGCGCGAAGATCGGGTCGATGACCTTGGTCGCTCCGTCGTCGTCCTCGACCTCGACCCAGGCGTGGACCAGGTCGAGCATGCCGACCACCCAGCCGATCCGGGTGACCGCCGGGACACCGGCCCGGTCGCAGAGCTGGGCCAGGTACCGGCTCGCCGAGGCGCAGCTCGCCACCCCGCGTGTGGTGATCAGTTCGACGTCCTCCTGCATGGCTTCGGGCAGCTTGACCCACCGCAGGTTCATGGCGGCGAACTCGGCGGTGATCGCGCGCAGCTCCGGGGAGCGCAATTGGGCCTGCTCGCCACGGGTGTGCACGGTGGCGGCGACAGCGAGCCCCGGCGCGGCGCGCACGACGGTGTCACCGCCGTCGCCGTCCGGTCCGCCGTCGGCCGGGTCGATCGTCAGGTCGTCGACCGCACCGCCGGAGCGCTCCGGGCGAGGTACGGCGAGCACGCTCGTCGGCCGCGGGCCGCACGTCCCGGCGGCACAGGCGACGCGCAGCTCGAACCGGGAGGCGCGCGGGGCGAGCAGTTCCTCGGTGGACGAGCGCATCCAGCGCAGCGAGTAGGCGAAGGCCTGTTCCGGCACGGTGGTGCCGGTGCCGGAGTACAGCGCCAGGTTGAACAGGTCGCGGGAGTCGAAGTGCTCCGCGCCCGGGGCGCCGCTGGCCGGGAGCCCGCGGTCCAGCAGCATGGACAGCGTACGGTCGTCGCAGGCGAGGATCTGCTTCGCCGAGGCGCGGTCGACGTCGTCGAGGCGGTGCTCCGGCGGAACGGCGAACAGCGTGTCCACCCCGTCGCCCAGTCCGGTAGCGGTCATGACTGCTCCGGGTGGTCGCGCCACATCGTCTTGATGACGCTGCCGGTGCTGAGCACGTACTCGTCGACCGTGGTCCAGCCGAGCATCTCGTTGATCTGCACCTGTTCCGGGCCGGCCGACGTCTCCAGGTAGCCCGGCAGCCCGAGGGCCTCGGCACGCTTCTGGCCGGCGCGGATGAGGAGGTAGCCGGCGCCCACCGAATCGGTCCGGCGGCCGAGCACCGCGAACCACACGTGCGGCCGGCGGGGGCGCATCCGGTCCAGGTCGTTGGAGATCCGGACGGCGCGGACCACGGCCCGCGGCCCGGACAGCAGGCACGCCACGCCGCGCAGTGCCCATCCCCACCACGGTGTGGTGCGTTCGTCCCCGTAGAGGACGAGGACACCTTCGAGCCGGTCCCCACGGTGGGCGGCGAGGATGATGCCCGAGCTCATCAGCTTGGCGGTCAACAGCTCGGCCAGATACAGCGCGGTCAGTGCCAGCCTTCGTTGCCAACGCGGGAGTGAGCCGGCGGCGGCCCAGATGGCGCCGTCCTCGTAGGCTTCGGCCAGCAGTCGCGCGCCGGCCCACAACTGACGCCACCCGAGATCCCGGACCTCGAGTTTGGGCTCCGGGCGCGCGATTAATCTACTGTTCACATTTCACCCCACGTCCAGACGGGAGCCCGTTGACGTGGGCGAATTTATCGGCCGTGGGTAATCGCACGGTAATAGAAAGGGCTCACAGTTTCCGCCATCGAGAAGGGTGTATCGGGCCTCTGCCGGCCGGTCGGTGAGTCGTCCCGCCCGGCCCCGGGCGGTCGCCGGTCCCGGGTGGGTGGCGGGCACGGGTGACGTGCGAAGATCGACCGGTGGACGACGGTCTGACGGTGGCCATCGCGCGCGTCCGCGAGGTGTTCGCCCGGTATCCGCGTCGCGCGGTGCTCGACGGCTGCCCACACTGCCGCGGCCCGGTCACCGTCGACGAGCACGACCTGTTCTCCCTGAGCATCCGGCTCGGCAACACGGTCGGCGACCGCCACGACGTGAAGAGTCTGCTTCCGGTGCTGTTCGAGCGCCTGGTGACGGCCACGGAGCTGGACCCGGGCATCGTCCTGGGCAAGCTGCGCCGCGAGGAGTGGCGCACCTGGCCGGCGACCGAGCAGTCCGCCGTGGACGGCTACCTCGAAGCGGTGTGGAGGTCGTTGCTCGCGGAATACCCGGCCCGGCTCGGCTCGTTCCTCGACGCGTCGACCTTCCTCGGGGCCGCCAGCAGCGCCGGGGAGAGCATCGACCGGTTCCTCGCCGTCTGGGAGGCCACCCAGGGGCCGGCTGCTGATCGCCATCTCGCCGAGGCGGTCGGCGAGATGGCACGTGGGTCGGGCGCCCGTACGCCCTGGCTGCGGCGCGGGGCGGTCCGCGACCGGCTGTGCCGGGCGTTCGAGCGGGACCACGAGGAGAGCTGGGCCGACGACCTCGCCCGAGCCTACGATCTGCTCCTCCCCTGAGTCGGCCCAGCCGGCCGTCGGCGGTGCGCGGGAGCGGGTGGTCCGCTCGGCCGGCGACGCGGCGTGGGGCGGCGGATCAACACTGTCGACAGATTGACATATTGCTATGTAACGTCACGGCCGACCTATGCAACCTCGTTGATACAGGGAGCACGTGATGGATCATCTCGACTCGCCAGGGTGCTGTGGCGGCGACGGCCCCGGCCGGGCCGGCCTCGACCGCCGGACGGTGCTGCTCGGCGGTGCCGCCCTCGGCGCGGGCGCCATCGCCGGGCTGGCCGTCCCGGGCCGGGCCCTCGCCGCGCCCGTGATCTACAACCCCTTCTCCGGATACTCCATCACCGGCACCTGGCAGGACCACCTGAACCGTGGCTCCCTCGGTGGCATCGACTTCGGCATGGGAGTCGGCACCCGGCTGCCGGCCTGCGGCGCGGGCACCATCCAGAACATCCCGGACAACGGCACGGGCGGGCACACCGTCACGATCCACCACGCGGACGGGTACCGCAGCCAGTACATGCACCTGTCGCAGTTCCTGCTGGGCAACGGCACGTCCGTGTCCAGCGGCACCATCGTCGGCCTGTCCGGCGGTGCGGTCGGCGCCCCGGGGTCGGGCTCGTCCACCGGCCCGCACGTGCACTGGCACATGATCAACCCGTCCGGGGTGCGCATCAACCCACTGACCTACATCGGGCAGAACCCCGGGGGACTGCCCAAGACCTCCACCGAGCAGGACGGCATCCCCGGCCCGATCTTCTACAAGCGTATGCAGAACTGGCTGCGGCTCACCGCCGGCTACACCGGCCCGATCGACGGCGCGCCCGGCCCGAACACCTACGCCGCGCTCCAGCGGGCCATGCGGGCCTACGGCTACACCGGCCCGATCGACGGTGCTCCCGGCCCGAACACCTGGCGCGCCGTGCAGCGTCTCGCCTCCGGGTGGGGCTACACCGGGCCGATCGACGGGGTCATGGGCCCGAACTCCTGGCGCGGCTTCGCCCGTTTCCTCAACCAGGATCGGTGGGACTAGGCCGCCGCGTTCCAGAACTCGGGCTCGTCTGATCCGACGTCGGCAGGTCGGTGACCGACAATCGGCGAGGTCTCCGGTGGGTGGTTCGACGAGCAGGAGGAGCCACCACCGGAGACCTCGTGGCCGCCCGGGCGGTGACGCGGCGACGCGACCTGACCGACGGGTCAGGCTCCGGGGCGGTCGCTGGGCGGATTGACCGCGACGCTTGACGAACAGCATGTTATCGCTCACAGTCGATGCTTAGGGTCGGCGGCGCGTGGCTCACCGGGCAAGCCTGCTGGTCGACCCTCGAATCAGGCGTGCGCCAGGCCCGCGGAGACCTTGTTAGCGCTAAACCTCCTGCTGTTCGTGCCCGGTGACGCGTCGCGGTACGCCCATCTTTCGGGTGGACCATCCGGCTCTTCCACCGAGGAGGATCATGTCTGCTCTTGGTACGTCTCCATCTCTCGCACCGAGGCCGCCGCGGCGGCGCGGGTGGCTGCCGCGGGTCGTCGCCGCTGGCGTGGCCCTGGTGGTCGGTGGTGTCGCCGCGGCGGTGGCGTCGTCGGCACCCGCCGCCGCGGCGACTGTCGACACGAGCGCGTGGTACGTGTTGGTCAACCGCAACAGTGGCAAGGCCCTGGACGTGTACAACCTGGCTACGAACGACGGCGCGCGGATCGTGCAGTGGGCGCGTAACGACGGTAGCCAGCAGCAGTGGCAGTTCGTGGACTCCGGCGGTGGCTACTACCGGTTGCGGTCGCGGCTGTCCGGCAAGGTGCTGGACGTCTACAACTTCTCGACGGCCAACGGTGGCAGCATCGTGCAGTGGGCCGACAACAACTCGGTCAACCAGCAGTTCCGGTTGGCCGACTCCGCCGGTGGCTACGTCCGCCTGATCAATCGGAACAGCAGCAAGGTGGTGGAGGTGCAGGGCGCCTCGACCGCCGACGGCGGAAACGTCGTGCAGTACGACGACTGGAACGGCAACAACCAGCAGTGGCAACTCGTCCGTGTCGACGGCGGGGGCAACCCCACCACGCCGCCGCCCGGCACGTGCGCCCTGCCGTCGACGTACCGCTGGACGTCGACCGGCTCGCTGGCGAATCCGAAGGCGGGGTGGGTGTCGCTGAAGGACTTCACGTACGCCCCCTACAACGGCAGGCATCTCGTCTACGCGACGACGCACGACACCGGGACGAGATGGGGTTCGATGAACTTCGGCCTCTTCACGAACTGGTCCGACATGGCCTCGGCCAGCCAGAACACGATGTCCTTCTCCACCGTCGCGCCCACGCTGTTCTACTTCGCCCCGAGGAACATCTGGGTGCTCGCCTACCAGTGGGGTGGGACCGCCTTCTCCTACCGCACGTCGACCGACCCCACCAATCCGAACGGATGGTCGTCGGAGCAGGTGCTCTTCTCCGGCAGCATCTCCGGCTCCGGCACGGGCCCCATCGACCAGGCGGTCATCGGTGACAGCACGAACATGTACCTGTTCTTCGCCGGGGACAACGGCAAGATCTACCGGGCCAGCATGCCCATCGGCAACTTCCCGGGCAGCTTCGGCTCGACCTCGACGGTGATCATGAGCGACACGACCAACAACCTGTTCGAGGCGGTCCAGGTCTACAAGCTCCAGGGCCAGGAGCGGTATCTCATGCTCGTCGAGGCGATCGGCGCGCAGGGCCGCTACTTCCGCTCGTTCACGGCCACCAGCCTGGGCGGTACGTGGACGCCGCAGGCCGCGACCGAGAGCAATCCCTTCGCCGGCAAGGCCAACAGTGGCGCCACCTGGACCAACGACATCAGCCACGGCGAGTTGATTCGGGGCAACGCCGATCAGACCATGACCGTCGATCCCTGCAACCTGCAGTTGCTCTACCAGGGCCGTGCCCCCAACTCCGGCGGCGACTACGGCCTTTTGCCCTACCGGCCGGGTCTGCTGACACTGCAGCGCTGATGGAGTGACACGGGTCCTTCCGGTGGCCGTTGTCGGGCTGGACCTGGCGGTTCTTCCCGCAGTTCCAGTAGGGAGCGACAAGGGCCGGCCCGATCCTGTGCCGAGCGGGCCGGCCCCGTGCCCAGGCGCTGGGCCATGGTGACAGCGGGTGACGGTCTCGTCTCTGTTACGAGACCGAGACGTACGTATTTCCCGACATAGGTTGACGTTGATCTTGTGAGCGCTAACACTCACCGTGAGTGCGCCAGCGCGTTCGCGGCGTACGGAAGGGAGAAAGCTGTGCGCAGACGACTTCTGGCCGCTCTCGCTGGAGCGGCGCTCGCCATCAGCCTGTCCGCCTGCAGTGGCGAGGGCGCCGGTAGCGGTGGCGACACCGGTGGCGACCGGCCCGCTGATCTGACGATCGGCGTCTCGATGCCGACGCAGACCTCGGAACGATGGATCGCCGACGGCAACTCGGTCAAGGAGAAGCTGGAGGCGAAGGGGTACAAGGTCGACCTCCAGTACGCCGGCGACGACATCCCGACCCAGTCCCAGCAGGTCGACCAGATGATCACCCAGGGCGCGGACGTGCTGATCGTCGCGGCGATCGACGGCACCGCGCTCAGTGGTCAGCTCCAGGCGGCGGCGGACGCGAAGATCCCGGTCATCGCGTACGACCGGCTGATCCGGGACAGCCCGAACGTCGACTTCTACGTCAGCTTCGACAACTACAAGGTCGGCGTGGCCCAGGCCGAGGCACTGCTCGTCGGCCTCGGCCTGCGGACCAAGGACGGCGCGAAGGGCAACGCGACCGGGCCGTTCAACGTGGAGCTGTTCGCCGGCTCACTGGACGACAACAACGCCCACTTCTTCTTCAGCGGCGCGATGGACACCCTCAAGCCGTTCGTCGACGCCGGCACCCTGAAGGTCAAGTCCGGGCAGACGAAGATCGAGCAGGCGGCCATCCTGCGCTGGCAGCAGGAGACCGCGCAGAAGCGGATGGAGGACCTGCTCACCTCCAGCTACAACGACGGCAGCAAGGTCGACGGCGTGCTGTCGCCGTACGACGGGCTGTCGCGGGGCGTCATCACCGCGCTGCAGAACGCCGGCTACGGGGCGGCGGCCAAGAAGATGCCGGTGGTGACCGGCCAGGACGCCGAGATCGCGTCGGTCAAGCTCATCGCCGACGGCGTGCAGAGTTCCACGGTGTTCAAGGACACCCGGTTGCTGGCCGAGCAGGCCGTGGTGGCGGGCGAGGCGTTCCTGCAGGACAGGCAGCCGCAGGCCAACGACACCAAGACGTACGACAACGGGGTCAAGGTCGTCCCGTCGTTCCTGCTGCCGGTCCAGACGGTGTACAAGGACGACATCAAGCCGGTGCTCGTCGACTCCGGCTACTGGACGGCCGAGGAGGTCGCCGCCGGGCAGGCCAAGGGCTGACCCCGGCCCGCGGGCCCGGCGGTGGACGGCCACCGCCGGGCCCGCCGGCGTTGCACGTGACGGCCACGAGCAGGACGGTTCCCATGGGCGAGAACATCCTCGAAATGCGCAACATCACGAAGACCTTTCCCGGCGTGGCGGCACTGCAGGACGTCTCGCTCGCCGTGGAACGTGGCGAGATCCACGCGATCTGTGGCGAGAACGGTGCGGGCAAGTCCACCCTGATGAAGGTGCTGTCGGGGGTGTATCCGACCGGCAGCTACGACGGCGAGATCGTCTTCGACGGCGCGCCGGTCCACTTCCGGGGCATCCGGGACAGCGAGTCCCAGGGCATCGTCATCATCCACCAGGAGCTGGCGCTGGTGCCGTACCTGTCGATCGCCGAGAACATCTTCCTCGGCAACGAGCGGCGCGGGCGAAGTGGGCTGATCGACTGGAACCGGACCAACGCCGAGGCCGCCCGCCTGCTGGAGTCGGTGGGGCTGCGCGAGAACCCCGTCACCCCGGTCGTCCAGCTCGGCGTGGGCAAGCAGCAACTGGTGGAGATCGCCAAGGCGCTGTCGAAGAAGGTACGGCTGTTGATCCTGGACGAGCCGACGGCCGCGCTCAACGACGTCGACTCGGCGCACCTGCTGGACCTGATGCGCCGGCTGCGCGGCCAGGGCATCACCTGCATCATGATCTCGCACAAGCTCGGCGAGATCACGTCGATCGCCGACTCGACCACCGTCATCCGCGACGGCCGGACGGTCGAGACGCTCGACATGGCGGACAGCGCGGCCACCCAGGAGCGGATCATCCGTGGCATGGTCGGCCGGGACCTGGCCGCCTTCTACCCGGAGCGTGAGTCGACGCCGGGGGAGGAGGTGCTCCGGATCGAGGACTGGACCGTGCGGCACCCGACCCAGGACCGGCTGGTCGTCGACCGGGCCTGCCTCACCGTCCGGGCCGGCGAGGTCGTCGGCATCGCCGGGCTGATGGGCGCCGGGCGTACGGAGCTGGCGATGAGCGTGTTCGGCCGCTCGTACGGCCGGGACGTCACCGGCCGGTTGTTCGTACGCGGACGCGAGGTCCGGGCCCGCACCGTGGCGGAGGCGATCGAGAACGGCATCGCCTACGCGACCGAGGACCGAAAGCGCTACGGCCTCAACCTGATCGACGACGTCCGGGGCAACATCTCGGCCGCCGCGCTGGGCAAGCTCGCCCGCGGCGGCTGGGTGGACGGCAACGAGGAGATCAGAGTCGCCGAGCGGGGGCGGCGCGAGATGAACATCAAGACGCCGAGTGTCATGTCGGTGGTCGGCAAGCTCTCCGGCGGCAACCAGCAGAAGGTCGTCCTGTCGAAGTGGCTCTTCACGGACCCGGACGTGCTGATCCTGGACGAGCCGACCCGGGGGATCGACGTCGGCGCGAAGTTCGAGATCTACACGATCGTGAACCGCCTGGTGGGCGACGGGAAGGCCGTCGTCATCATCTCCTCCGAGCTGCCCGAACTGCTCGGCATGTGCGACCGCATCTACACCCTCGCGGCCGGCCGGATAACCGGCGAACTGCCGGCGGGTGAGGCCACCCAGGAGAACCTCATGGAACTCATGACGAAGGACAGGGACCCCGTCGGATGACCAGCACGAAACCCCCCAGCACCCCGAAGGGCGGCCCGTCCGACGTGGCCCCCGGCGCGGCCCTGCACGCCGGTACCAGCAGTCCGCGCGCGCTGATCCTCGGCAACCTGCGGCAGAGCGGGATCTACATCGCCCTCGTCGTGATCGTGGGGTTGTTCGCGGTCCTGACCGACGGCGTCTCACTCAGCCCGGGCAACATCACCAACATCGTCCTGCAGTACTCCTACATCCTGGTGCTCGCGATCGGCATGGTCATCGTGATCATCGGGGGCCACATCGACCTGTCCGTGGGATCCGTGGTCGCGCTCACCGGCGCGGTCTCGGCCGTACTCGTCATCCGGGAAGGCCTGCCCTGGTGGGCCGGCATCCTGGCCGCGCTCGCGGTGGGTGTCGCGGTGGGCGCGTGGCACGGTCTCTGGGTCGCGTACGCCGGGATCCCCGCCTTCATCGTCACCCTGGCCGGCATGCTCCTGTTCCGGGGACTCACCCTCCGGGTGCTGGACAACGTCTCGCTGTCGCCGTTCCCGGCCGAGTACCAGCAGGTCGCGGCCGGATTCCTCAACGGACTCCTCGGCGGACAGGGATTCGACGCGTTCACCCTCTTCATCGGTGTGTTCGCGGTGGCCGGCTACGCGGTGAGCGTCTTCCGGACCCGGCTGGGCCGCATCCGCCACGAGCAGCCCGTGGAGTCGTTTCCACTGTTCGTCGCGCGGGTGGCGCTGGTCGGCGCGGTGGTCATGTACTTCGCCTGGCAACTGGCCCACGCGCGGGGCCTGCCGATCGTGCTGATCGTCCTGGCCGTGCTGGTGCTCGTCTACGGCCTGCTCACCCGGCGTTCGGTCTTCGGTCGCCAGGTCTACGCCATCGGCGGCAACCTCCCGGCGGCCATGCTGTCCGGCGTCAAGGTGAAGACCGTCAACTTCTGGATCTTCGTCAACATGGGCTTCCTGTCCGCCGTCGCGGGGGTCATCTACTCGTCGCGGTCCAACGGCGCCCAGCCCGCCGCCGGCAACATGTTCGAGTTGGACGCGATCGCCGCGGCCTTCATCGGCGGCGCGGCGGTCACCGGCGGGGTCGGCACCGTCGTCGGCGCCATGGTCGGTGGCCTGATCATGGCGGTGATGAGCAACGGCATGCAGCTCATGGGCGTCGACCAGTCGATCCAGTCGGTGGTGAAGGGTCTGGTGCTCCTCGTCGCCGTGGCGTTCGACGTCTACAACAAGCGCCGCGCCGCGGGCAACCGCTGACCGACCCCGTCCCACCCCCGCGGCGGCCGGCCCGGGGGTGGGAGAGGGCACGTCCATCCGGCCGGCCGGACCACGGCTGGTGGCCGTCGGTCACGCCCGGCTCCACCGCTGGTTGGTGTTGCCGTGGCAGGACCAGAGGATGACCGTGGTGCCGTTCGCGGTGCCACCGTTGTTGACGTCCAGGCACAGGGACGGGAAGCGGACGTTGCCCACCGTGCCGTTGCCGTTGAATGTCCACTGCTGGTTCGTGCCGCCGTTGCAGTCCCAGAGCTGCACCCGGGTGCCGTTGGCGGCGGTCGTCGGGACGTCCAGGCACTTGCCGAGGACCCGCAGCGTCTGGCCGCTCTGGGTGATCTGCTGGTTGGGGTCGGCGTGGCAGTCCCAGATCAGCGTCCCGGTGCCGTTGGCGGTGTTGGAGTTGTCGACGTCGAGGCACCGCCCGGCCGATTCGCTGCGCAGCCGGAACGTGGTGGGGGGCGGTGGGTCGGTGGTGCCGCCGCCGCTGACCCGGTAGACCACCGTGCCGTGGGCGGGCACGCTCGCGGAGATGGCGCCGGTGGTCGTGGAGGTGGCGTTGGTCCACGCGTCCCGCAGCGTGAACGAGGCGCCGCTCTTGCCGATCGCCGTCGCCGTGGTGGAGACCGTCGTGGCGGAGCTGCCCTGGTTGAACAGGGCGACCGCGACGTCACCGTTGGCCAGCCGCTTGGCCAGGACCCGCCGGGTGCCGTCGTGGGACACCTGGACCGCCTGCCGGCCGAGACCGTCCTGGTTGATGGCGACCAGGTTCTGGTTGCGCAGGATGGTCAGCGTCGCCGCGCTGGCCGAGCGCAGGTCGTTGCCCATCATGAGCGGCGCCGCCATGATCGACCACAGCGCGAAGTGGCTGCGCATCTCGGTGTCCGTCATCCCGCCGTTGCCGACCTCCAGCATGTCGGGGTCGGTGAACCCGCCGGGTGCGGCGTACCCGGCGAGCGGCACGTTGACGTCGACGATGTTCTGGATGCCCATCGGGTAGCCGTTGGTCTGGCCGGTGTTCCACGCGTTGGTGATGTCCTCGGTGGTCCGCCAGAGGTTCGCCACGTCGCTCCAGTTGCGCTGTGGCCCGGTCTTCTCGTGGATGCTGTTCGGGTTGATGCTGTAGACGATCGGCCGGCCGGTGGCGGCCAGCGCGTCCCGCATGATGCCGAACCTGGCGACCTGGTCGTCGATGGTCCCGGTGGGGGAGCACCAGTCGTACTTCAGGTAGTCCACGCCCCAGGCGGCGAACTGTCGGGCGTCCTGGTACTCATGGCCGAGACTGCCGGTCGAGCCGGGAAAGGCGTCGAAGTACTGCGCGCAGGTCTGGTCCAGTGGCGCCTGGTAGAGGCCGAACAGCAGGCCACGCGAGTGCAGATGGTCGCCCAGCGCCTTCATCCCGCTCGGGAAGCGCTGCGGATGCGCCTGGAGGTTGCCCTGCGCGTCCCGGTTCGGATTGAACCAGCAGTCGTCGACGACGACGTACCGGTACCCGAGGTCGCGCAGCCCGTTGACGACGATCGCGTCGGCCATCTGGCGGATGAGCGTCTCGTTGATGTCGCAGCCGAACGTGTTCCAGGTGTTCCAACCCATCGGCGGGGTCCGGGCGACGCCGTTGTTCAGCGCCTGTGCGGGACGGGGCGCGACGGCCCCGTCCGCGACGGTCGCCGCGAGGGCCACCACCAGGACTCCCAGGGCGGCCAGCCACTGCCTCGTTCTGCGCACGCGTTTCCTCCTCGCTACGAGCGGTGAGTGGCGTCGGTGGTCGGGTGCCGGCGCGGGGTCGCGTCGCCACCATCCGTCGTCGCGTCCCCCGTTCGGCCCGGCCCGGTGGCTGTCGGGCATGCCGCGATGATGAGGGCGATGTTATCGCTTACATTCATTTCTGTAAATAACGGGCGGACGCGGATCCGTCCATGTGGCGGTCGGATGCAGGCCGGCGTCGTTCCGGTTGGCCAGCCTTCCAGCGTGCGAGGGGGAGTAGGAATCTCCGGAAGGCGGGCTCGCGTCCGGCTGTCGTCGTTGCGATCGGGAAAGCGTCAAAGAATGGAGAATGTTTTCGCTAACAATCGTTAGGCCGCGCGTCGAAGGCGGGCGATTGTCGTTCCGCGCTCCGGTGGCCCCGCTGAACCGTCAGCGGCACCCCTCCCGGGCAGCGCGCCGCAGGCGGATGGTGACCACGTGTGATGTCTCTGGTCCGGACCGTACGCTCCGCCTATCCTTCCGTTACGGAGCTGTTGCCGATCGGCGTCTTGACGACGTTGGATGTGAGCGTTAACACTATGCCGGTCATCGATCGGAGGTGGACATGAGCAGTGTGGACGGTGCGGGCGAGCGGTACGTGGTCGGAGTCGACTACGGGACCCTCTCCGGGCGGGCGCTGGTGGTGCGGGTCCGCGATGGTGCGGAGGTCGGGACCGCGGTGCACGAGTACCGCCACGGCGTGATCGAAGCCGTGCTCCCCGACGGCGGCCCGGCGTTGCCCCCCGACTGGGCCCTGCAGGACCCGGAGGACTACCGCGACGTCCTGCGACACGCCGTCCCCGCCGCCCTGGCCGAAGCCGGCGTGGACCCGTCGCAGGTCATCGGCGTCGGCACCGACTTCACCGCCTGCACGGTCCTGCCCACACTCGCCGACGGCACCCCCCTGTGCGAGGTGCCGGAGCTGCGGCACCGCCCGCACGCCTGGGTGAAGTTGTGGAAGCACCACGCCGCCCAGCCGCACGCCGACCGCATCAACGCCCTGGCCCACGAGCGGCACGAGCCGTGGATCGGGCGCTACGGCGGCAAGATCTCCGCCGAGTGGCAGTTCGCCAAGGGCCTCCAGATCCTCGAGGAGGATCCGGAGATCTACCGCCGCGCCGAGCGCTTCGTCGAAGCCGCCGACTGGATCGTGTGGCAGTTGTGCGACGAGGAGACCCGCAACGTCTGCACCGCCGGATACAAGGGCATCCGGCAGGACGGCAGGTACCCGTCGACCGACTACCTGGGCGCCCTGCACCCGGACTTCGCCGACTTCGTGACCAAATTGGATGGTCCGCTGCTGGCCCTGGGCGAGCGGGCAGGCACCCTCAGCGCCCGCGCCGCCGCCTGGACCGGGCTGCCGGCGGGCATCGCGGTCGCGGTCGGCAACGTCGACGCCCACGTCACCGCCGCGTCCGCCCAGGCACTGAGCCCCGGCCGGCTGGTGGCCATCATGGGCACCTCCACCTGCCACGTCGTCAACGGCACCCACCCCGCCGAGGTGCCCGGCATGTGCGGTGTCGTCGACGGCGGCATCAGCGCGGGCGCCTGGGGCTACGAGGCCGGGCAGAGCGGAGTCGGCGACATCTTCGGCTGGTTCGTCACGCACGCCGCGCCGGCCGGAATCGCGTCGCACGAGCGGTTGACCGAACTGGCCGCCAGCCAACCGGTCGGGGCCCATGGCCTGATCGCGTTGGACTGGTGGAACGGCAACCGGTCACCGCTGGTCAACCACGACCTCAGCGGTCTGGTCGTCGGCCTGACCCTGGCGACCCGGCCGCAGGACGTCTACCGGGCGCTGCTGGAGTCCACGGCGTTCGGCACCCGGATGATCATCGAGGCCTTCGTCGAGGCCGGGATACCGGTCACCGACCTGGTCGTCGCCGGTGGCCTCGCCGCCAACCGGCTGCTCATGCAGATCTACGCCGACGTCACCAACCGCCCGCTGGGCATCATCGGCTCCGCCCAGGGCCCGGCACTCGGCTCGGCGATCCACGCGGCCGTCGCCGCCGGGGCGTACCCGGACGTCCACCGGGCCTCGGCGGCGATGGGCCGGGTGAACGAGGGCGTGTACCAGCCGGACCCGGAGAACGCGCGGGCGTACGACGCCCTCTACGCCGAGTACCGCGCGCTGCACGACCACTTCGGCCGGGGCGGCAACGACGTCATGCTCCGCCTGCGGGCGATCAGGAACACGGCCCTGGACGCGGCTGCGGCACGGACCGACACGGTTATGGAGGCGATCGGATGAACACCGACGTGGCGCGGCAGGTGAGCGTCCTGCGGGAGACGGTTGCCCGCCTGCACGGCGAGTTGACCCGGTACGCGTTGGTGGCCTGGACCGCCGGCAACGTCTCGGCGCGGGTACCGGGCCAGGACCTCATGGTGATCAAGCCCAGCGGTGTCGACTACGACGCCCTGACGGCGGACACCATGGTCGTGTGCGACCTGAACGGGGCCGTGGTCGACGGGGACGGGGCCCCGTCCAGCGACACCGCCGCACACGCCTACGTCTACCGGGCCATGCCGGAGGTCGGTGGCGTCGTGCACACGCACAGCAGCTACGCCACCGCCTGGGCGGCCCGGGGTGAGTCCATCCCGTGCTGGTTGACCGCCCAGGCCGACGAGTTCGGCGGGGAGATCCCGGTGGGGCCGTTCGCGCTGATCGGTGGTGACGACATCGGCAAGGGGATCGTCAGCACGCTGTCCGGCCACCGCTCGCCCGCGGTGCTCATGCGCAACCACGGGGTGTTCACCATCGGAAAGGACGCCCGTGCGGCGGTCAAGGCCGCGGTGATGTGCGAGGACGTCGCCCGCACCGCGCACCTGGCCCGGGCGCTCGGGCAGCCGCTGCCGATCGCGCAGGCCGACGTCACCTCGCTGTACGACCGGTACCAGAACGTCTACGGCCAGCGCTCGCCGTCCGGCTGACCCGCAGCCCGCGAAGCTCCCGATCGGCGTCACCCATCCGGCACGCCCCCCTTCTCGTACCCACCTCACCACCACACCCGGACACAAGCTCGTGCGCCACGTGTCCGGACCACCCCACCGAGGAGAACGATGAGAACCAGGAGAACGGCACGTACCCTGATCGCAGTCGTCGCCACCGTGCTGCTCACGGGCAGCGTCGCGGCCTGCGGCAACAGCGACACCGGCGGCGGCTCCGCCGACGACGGCAAGATCACGCTGGGCTTCTCGCAGGTCGGCGCGGAAAGTGGCTGGCGGACGGCGAACACCACCTCGATCAAGGAGGCCGCCGCGGCGGCGGGGATCGAGCTCAAGTTCGACGACGCGCAGCAGAAGCAGGAGAACCAGATCAAGGCGATCCGGAACTTCATCCAGCAGAAGGTCGACGTCATCGCCTTCTCGCCGGTGGTGGAGTCCGGCTGGGACACCGTGCTCAAGGAGGCCAAGGACGCCGGCATCCCGGTGATCCTGACCGACCGCTCCGTCGACTCGGCCGACAAGTCCCTCTACAAGACGTTCCTCGGCTCGGACTTCGTCAAGGAGGGCCGGCTGGCCGGCGAGTGGCTGGTGGAACAGACCAAGAGCGCCAGCGGGCCGGTGAACATCGTCGAGCTCCAGGGCACCACCGGCTCGGCGCCGGCCAACGACCGGAAGGAAGGCTTCGCCCAGGCGATCGCGGCGAACCCGAACCTGAAGATCGTCGCCTCGCAGTCGGGCGACTTCAAGCGGGCCGACGGCAAGCAGGTCATGGAGCAGTTCCTCAAGGCCAACCCGAAGATCGACGTGCTGTTCGCGCACAACGACGACATGGGGCTGGGCGCGCTGGAGGCGATCACCGCGGCCGGCAAGGTGCCCGGCAAGGACGTCACCATCATCACCATCGACGCGGTGAAGGACGGCATGCAGGCCCTCGCGGACGGCAAGTTCAACTTCATCGCCGAGTGCAGCCCGCTGCTCGGCCCGCAACTGATGGACCTGGCGAAGAAGGTCGACGCCGGCGAGGAGGTGCCCGCCCGGATCGAGACCGAGGAGACCACCTTCACCCAGGAGCAGGCCAAGGAGGCACTGCCCAACCGCAAGTACTGACCGACGCCGGGGTCGCCGTCCGCTGACGGCGACCCCGGCTCGTCGCCTGCGCTTCTCGTACCGACACTATCCAGAAGAGGTCCGATGGGATGACGGATAGCCGTCCGGTCCTGACCATGACCGGGATCAGCAAGACCTTCCCCGGGGTGCGCGCGCTCCACAACGTCGACTTCCGGCTGTTTCCGGGCGAGGTCCACGCCCTGATGGGCGAGAACGGTGCCGGCAAGTCGACCCTGATCAAGGTGTTGACCGGCGTCTACGCCATCGACGAGGGCACCGTCGTCCTCGACGGGGAGCAGGTTGCCTTCAGCGGCCCGATGCAGGCGTCGGCCTCCGGTGTGAGCACCGTCTACCAGGAGGTCAACCTCTGCACCAACCTGTCCGTAGCGGAGAACATCTTCATCGGCCGGGAACCCCGCCGGTTCGGCGCGATCCGCTGGGGCGAGATGCGCCGGCGGGCGCGGGCACTCCTGGCCCGGCTGGACCTCGACATCGACGTCACCGCGCAGCTCGGCACGTACTCCCTGGCGGTGCAGCAGATGGTCGCCATCGCCCGGGCGATCGACGTACGGGCCCGGGTGCTGATCCTCGACGAGCCGACCTCCAGCCTGGACGCCGGTGAGGTCGCGCAACTGTTCCGGATCATGCGGCAGCTGCGCGACGAGGGCATCGGCATCCTGTTCGTGACGCACTTCCTCGACCAGGTCTACGGCATCGCCGACCGCATCACGGTGCTGCGCAACGGCGCCCTGGTGGGGGAGTACCGGACCGAGGAACTGCCCCAGCTCAGCCTCGTCGAGAAGATGATTGGCAAGGAACTCGACGTGCTGGAGCGCCTCGACGAGCACCAGAAGCGGACCGCCGCCGTCCGGTCCGACGCCGCCCCGCTGGTGGACGCGTCGGAGCTGGGCCGCAAGGGCGGGGTCGCCCCCTTCAGCCTGCGGATCCACGCCGGTGAGGTGGTCGGGCTCGCCGGCCTGCTCGGCTCCGGCCGCACCGAGGTCGCGCGGTTGCTGTTCGGCGCCGACCGCGCCGACCACGGCACCGTCGTCATCGACGGCGGCGGGACGCAGGTGCGCAACCCGGTCCAGGCCATCGGTCGCGGCGTCGGGTTCTGCTCCGAGAACCGCCGCGCGGAGGGCGTCGTCCCCGAGCTGTCGGTGCGGGAGAACATGATCCTCGCGATGCAGGCGGCGCGTGGTTGGCTGCGGCCGATTCCCCGCCGCCGGCAGGACGAGTTGGTCGAGAAGTACATCCAGGCGCTCAGCATCCGGCCCGCGAACCCGGATCTGCCGGTGCGCAACCTCTCCGGCGGCAACCAGCAGAAGGTGCTCCTGGCCCGCTGGCTCATCACCGAGCCGCGGCTGCTGATCCTCGACGAGCCCACCCGCGGGATCGACATCGGCGCGAAGGCCGAGATCCAGAAACTGGTGGTCCAGCTCTCCGACGACGGGATGGCGGTGCTGTTCATCTCCGCCGAGCTGGAGGAGGTGCTGCGGCTGAGCCACCGGGTCGCCGTGATGCGGGACCGGACGATGGTCGCCCAGCTCGACAACGACGACACCCTCGACGCCGACCGCGTCCTGCAGACCATCGCCAGCGGGACCGGCAGCGCGGAGGTGATCCGATGAACGCCGTCGCCGACCGCCTCCGCCCGCTGACCGGGCACCGCCTGTTCTGGCCGGTCCTCGTGCTGGTGGTCATGATCCTGGCCAACACGGTCTACCGGCCCGGCTTCCTCTCCGTCGAGGTCAAGAACGGGCACCTCTACGGCACCCCGGTCGACATCCTCCGGCTCAGCGCACCGTTGATCCTGGTCGCGCTGGGCATGACCCTCGTCATCGCCACCGGCGGCATCGACCTCTCCGTCGGGTCGCTCTGTGCCATCAGCGGCGCCATCGCCTGCCTCCACATCAGCGAGGCACCCGACCAGAACAGCCTCTCGACCGTGTTCACGGCGCTCGCGCTGGCCTTCGGCGCGGCGCTCGCGCTCGGCGCCTGGAACGGGGTGCTGGTCGCCGTGATCGGCATCCAGCCCATCATCGCGACGCTGATCCTCATGGTGGCCGGCCGAGGGCTCGCGCAGTTGGTCACCGAGGGTCAGATCCTCACCATCAACTCCGGTCCGTACCGGGCGATCGGGCTCGGGCACTTCCTGACCCTGCCGCTGGCCATCTTCATCGCCCTCGCGGCGGCCCTGCTCATCGCCGCCTTCACCCGGCGTACCGCGCTCGGCCTGATCGTCGAGTCGGTCGGCGGCAACGCGGAGGCGAGCCGGCTGGCCGGCATCCGGTCCAGCCGCGTCGTCTTCCTCGTGTACGTGGTGAGCGCCGCCTGCGCCGCGATCGCCGGGTTCATGATGACGGCGAACGTGTCCAGCGCCGACGGCAACGCCGCCGGCCTCTGGGTGGAACTCGACGCGATCCTCGCGGTGGTCATCGGCGGCACCTCACTCGCCGGCGGCCGGTTCTCCCTGGGCGGCACCATCCTCGGTGCGCTGATCATCCAGACCCTGACCACCTCGGTCTACGCCATGAACATCTCGCCGCAGACGGCCCTGCTGTTCAAGGCGGTCGTCGTCATCGCCGTGTGCCTCATCCAGTCACCCGCGTTCCGGGCCAGGTTCAGCCGCCGCCGTGGCGGAAGCACCCCCAGGCCCACGGCGCCCCGGCGGGAGAAGGAGCAGGTGCCGGCATGAGCAGCACGTCACTGACCACCGGCCGCGGTTGGCGCCCCGCGGTGCCCCGGCGCCACGTCCCGGTCCTGGCCACCCTCGCCCTGCTGCTGGTCATGTACGGCGTCGGGGTGTCCCAGTACCAGGCGTTCTCCAACGTCCAGGTCGTCTTCAACGTCTTCATCGACAACGGGTTCCTGCTGGTCGTCGCGGTCGGCATGACCTTCGTGATCCTCACCGGCGGCATCGACCTGTCGGTCGGCTCCGTCGTCGCGATGACCGCGATGGTGTCGGCGTCGCTGCTGCAGGCCGGGCTGCCCGCGGCCCTGGTGCTGGTCATCGCGCTGCTGATCGGCCCCACCCTGGGGTTCCTGATGGGCTGTGCGATCCACTTCTTCGAGATCCAGCCGTTCATCGTCACCCTCGCCGGGATGTTCTTCGCCCGGGGCATGTGCACGTTCATCAGCGACGCGTCCATTCCCATCACCGACGGGTTCTGGACGGCCGTGTCGCAGGAGCGCATCGGCGACCCGCGCGGGAACTTCGTGTCGGTCATCGTGCTGATCGCGTTCGCGGTGGTGCTCGTCGCCGCGTACGTGCTGGCCTACACCCGCTTCGGCCGCACCGTGTACGCGATCGGCGGCAACCCCCAGTCGGCGTTGCTGATGGGCCTGCCGGTGGGGCGTACCCGGATCGCCGTCTACACGGTCAGCGGGTTGTGCTCGGCCATCGGCGGCATCCTGCTGTCGTTCTACACGCTCTCCGGCGCGCCGCTGATCGCCGTCGGCATGGAGCTGGACGTGATCGCGGCCGTCGTGATCGGCGGCACCGTGCTCACCGGCGGGTCCGGCTACGTGTTCGGCACCGTGCTGGGCGTGCTGGTGCTGGGCGTGATCCAGACCCTGATCACCTTCGACGGGAGCCTCAACTCCTGGTGGACGAGGATCGTGATCGGTGGCCTGCTCTTCGCCTTCATCCTGCTCCAGCGCCTCATCGGCATCCGCTTCAAGTGACCGCCCATCTCGCGGAAGGCAACTGCATGGCAACGCACCCCGAACCCGAGGTCTGGTTCCTCACCGGAAGCCAGGGCCTGTACGGCGAGGACACCCTCCGGCAGGTCGCCGAGCAGTCCCGGCAGATCGCCGCGCAGCTCGACGACTCGCCGGGGATCCCCGTCCGGGTGGTCTGGAAGCCGGTCCTCACCTCCAGCACCGACATCCTCAAGGCGTGTCGGGACGCCGCCGCGCAGGGTGCCGTCGGGGTGATCGCCTGGATGCACACCTTCTCGCCGGCCAAGATGTGGATCGCCGGCCTGGACGCCCTGCAGACGCCGCTGCTGCACCTGCACACCCAGGCCAACGTCCTGCTGCCCTGGGACGAGATCGACATGGACTTCATGAACCTCAACCAGGCCGCGCACGGCGACCGCGAGTTCGGCTTCATCCAGACCCGGCTCGGCGTCGCCCGCAAGACCGTCGCCGGGCACGTCAGCGACCCCCGGGTGACCGCCCGGATCGGCGCCTGGGCCCGGGCCGCGCTCGGCTACTCGGCGATGCGGTCGCTGCGGCTGGCGCGCTTCGGCGACAACATGCGCGACGTAGCCGTGACCGAGGGCGACAAGGTCGAGGCGGAGCTGCGCTTCGGCGTGTCGGTCAACACGTACGGCGTCAACGACCTCGTCGCGGTCGTCGACCAGGTGGCCGACGCGCAGATCGACGACCTGGTCAAGGAGTACGACGACACCCTCCGGGTCGACCCGCAGCTGCGGCCCGGCGGTGCCCGACACGATTCCCTGCGCTATGCCGCGCGTCTGGAGCTGGGCCTGCGTTCGTTCCTCGACGAGGGTGGCTTCCGGGCCTTCACCACGAACTTCGAGGATCTCGGCGGTCTGCGCCAACTGCCCGGCATCGCCGTCCAGCGGCTCATGGCCGACGGCTACGGCTTCGGCGGTGAGGGCGACTGGAAGACCTCGGTGCTGGTGCACTCGCTGAAGTCGATGGCGGTCGGGGTCGAGGGTGGGACGTCCTTCATGGAGGACTACACCTACGACCTCACGCCCGGAAACGAGCTGGTCCTCGGCGCCCACATGCTCGAGGTGTGCCCGACGATCGCCGTCGACACCCCACGGGTCGAGATCCACCCGCTGGGCATCGGCGGCCGCGAGGACCCGGTCAGGCTGGTGTTCGACGCCGCGCCCGGTCCGGCGGTGGTGCTCGGCCTCGCGGACATGGGGGAGCGCTTCCGGCTGGTGGCCAACGAGGTCGACGTGGTGGCGCCGCCGCAGCCGCTGCCCCGGCTGCCGGTCGCGCGGGCCGTGTGGCGGCCCCGCCCGCACCTGGCCGGCTCGGCGGAGGCCTGGATCACCGCCGGTGCCCCGCACCACACCGTGCTGTCCCAGGCGGTGGGCGTGGAGGAGCTGCACGACCTGGCCGAGATGACCCGGACCGAACTGGTCGTCATCGACGAGCACACCGACACCCGCCGCTTCGCGAACGAGATCCGGTGGAACCAGGCCTACTACCGGCTCGCCCGGGGGCTCTGACCCGCCTGGGAGGGCAACCATCAGCGCACCCTCGACCTGGTCCGCTTGTCGATTCCGTCGGTGATCCCGGGTGGTCCTCCCGTGCCGGGGAGGGCCCCCGTCGGCGTTCCGGGTCGCTGTCCCGTCTCGTGCGTCCCGTCTTGACGAAACGTCATGTTATCGCTCACAGTCGATGGGTGGGGCGGTCGGCCTCCAAGGGCATGCCGGCCGAAGGCCGTCTCTCCGGGCTCGTGCAACTCGTGCGCGGTATGACGACGGCGTGGCTGTGAGCGATCACATTCGAGATGGGCGGTCGCCGCGGTGGCCGCTGGCGCCCGGGTGACGCTCCCCGACGGAATCCGGTTCGTGTCAGCGCTCTCGAAGGAGAATCATGGTTGCCATTGGTGAGCCCTCTGAGCCCTCGCGGGCGGCGCCGCGCCGACGCGGGTGGCTGTCGCGTCTCTCGGCCGCGGTGGTCACGGTGCTCGTGGCGGGCGGGATCGTCGCGGTGTCTCCGGGGCCGGCTTCGGCGGCGACGGTGGACACCGCCGCGTGGTACGTGTTGGTGAACCGCAACAGTGGTAAGGCGTTGGATCTGTACAACATGGCGACGACCGACGGTGCGCGGATCGTGCAGTGGCCGCGTAACGACGGGAACTGGCAGCAGTGGCAGTTCGTGGACTCCGGTGGCGGGTACTACCGCTTGCGGTCGCGGCATTCGGGCAAGGTGCTCGACGTCTCGAATTCGTCGACGGCCAACGGTGCGGGCGTCGTGCAGTGGACTGATCACAACGGGACGAACCAGCAGTTCCGGCTGGCGGACTCGGCGGGTGGATACGTGCGGTTGCTCAACCGCAACTCGAACAGGGTGGTCGAGGTGCAGAACGCCTCCACCGCCGACGGCGGCAGCATCGTGCAGTACGACGACTTCGACGGTGCTCACCAGCAGTGGCAGTTGGTCCGCGTCGGCGACACCGGCAACCCCGGGGGTGCCTTCACCAACCCGGTCGTCTGGCAGGACTTCGCCGACGTCGACATCATCCGGGTCGGCGACGTCTACTACATGTCGGCCTCCACCATGCACTACTCACCCGGCGCCCCCGTGCTGCGGTCGTGGGACCTGGTGAACTGGGAGTTCGCGGGGCACTCGGTGCCCCGGCTGGACTTCGGCACGAAGTACGACCTGACCAACGGCAGCCACGGTTACGTGGACGGCATCTGGGCCTCCACGCTGAACTACCGGCCGAGCAACCGGACCTTCTACTGGGCCGGCTGCATCGACTTCGCCCAGACGCACATCTACACCACGTCCGCCGTCGACGGCACGTGGAGCCGCCACGCCACCATCCCCCACTGCTACTACGACGCCGGGATGCTGATCGACGACAACGACACCATGTACGTCGCGTACGGCAACGGCACGATCAGCGTGGCCCAACTGTCGCCGGACGGGCGCACCCAGGTGCGGGCCCAGCAGGTGTACCAGACACCGTCGAGCATCGGCACCCTGGAGGGGGCGCGCTTCTACAAGCGCAACGGGGCGTACTACATCTGGCTCACCCGCCCGGCCAACGGCCAGTACGTGCTGAAGTCGACAAATGGCCCGTTCGGCCCGTACGAGCAGCGACAGGTGCTGCTCAACATGCCGGGCCCGATCTCCGGCGGTGGGGTGCCGCACCAGGGCGGGCTGGTGCAGACCCAGAACGGCGCCTGGCACTACATGGCGTTCACCGACGCGTACCCCGGTGGTCGGATGCCGACGCTGGCCCCCATCACCTGGACCAGCGACGGTTGGCCCCAGGTGCAGACGGTCAACGGCTCCTGGGGCGTCAACTACCCCAACCCGCTGCCGCCGCGTCCGGTCAAGCCGCTGACCGGGACCGACACCTTCGCCGGCACCACCCTCGGCGTCCAGTACGAGTGGAACCACAACCCGGACAACAGCCGGTGGTCGGTGGAGAACGGACTGCGCCTGCAGGCCGCCTCGGTGACCAACGACCTCTACCGGGCGCGCAACACGTTGACCCACCGGATCCAGGGGCCGACCTCGACGGGCACCGTCGAACTGGACTACTCCACGATGCGCGACGGCGACCGGTCCGGGTTGGCGATGCTGCGTGACACCTCGGCGTGGATCGGCGTCAAGCGAGACAACGGGGCCACGCGGGTGGTCATGACCAACGGTCTGACCATGGGGACCGACAACTGGAACACCACCGGCACCGGAACCGAGATCGCCAGCGCGCCGGTGTCCGGCGGGCGGATCTGGCTGCGCGCCAACGCCGACATCCGGCCCGGCTCAGGCCGTCAGGCGAGGTTCTCGTACAGCACCGACGGGGTCACCTTCGTCCCGCTGGGCAACGCCCTGACCCTCAACAACGCCTGGCAGTTCTTCATGGGATACCGGTTCGGCATCTTCAACTACGCCACCCAGTCGTTGGGCGGCGCGGTGACGGTGCGTCGGTTCAGCCTGACGGCACCGTGACTTCGGTCACCATCCCCGCTGTGTGGCAGCCTGAGAATCGTGCGGCGAATGACTGGGGCGGGGTGCGGAGAATCGTCTGAAACCGCCTCCGCCCCGGGACACATGCCGCCGAAAGTTCCGTTTCTCGCCGGTCCAGGCCCCACGACGCCAACTTTCGGGCACAGGGTCGAGGTTTCCGGCTGGCCCATGAATGCGAACGCCTGCCGCCAATTCGCCGGTGTCCGGCAAGGCCGTGCTGACGTGCCGGCTCAGCCGTACCCTGGCCGGCGGGACGACTGGCGTAGACTGTCGACGTTCCAACCGGTCACCCGGCACCCGTCGCCGTGGCGGAGGCAGCAGCACGATGCCGCTCCCGTCGACGTCGACGTTGACGTCGACGTGCGCGATCACCGACGGGCAGGCGGGGAAAGTGAGGTGGCCGTTGCGCAGCCCCGCGATGACGGACGTGGCCCGCCTCGCCGGAGTCTCCCACCAGACGGTGTCCCGGGTGCTCAACGGGCACCCCAACGTGCGCGAGCAGACCCGACTGCGGGTCCAGGCGGCAATCGCCGAGCTGGGCTACCGGCCCAACCGGGCCGCGCGGGCGCTGGTCACCGGCCGGTCCCAGGTGATCGGTGTGGTCGCGCAGAACACCACCCTCTTCGGCCCGGCGTCGCTGCTGACCGCCCTCGAACAGGCGGCCGCCGAGGCGGGCTTCGCGGTCAGCGTCGGCAGCGTCAGCGATCTCGACCACCAGTCCATCTCCGCGGCGGTGGAGCGGCACCTCGCGCACCGGGTCGCCGGCATCGTCGTGATCGCGCCGGTCGAGTCGGCCGGGGAGGCCCTCGAACGGCTCCCGAAGGACGTGCCCCTGGTCACCGTCGACGGTGACCCGCGGCGGCCGATCCCGCTGGTGACGGTCGACCAGGTCGCCGGTGCCCGCGCCGCCACGCAGCACCTCCTCGACGCCGGGCACCGAACGGTCTGGCACGTGTCCGGCCCGCCGGACTGGTTCGACAGCGCGGGCCGGATCGAGGGGTGGCGGGAGGCCCTGCGGTCGGCGGGCGCCGAGGCGCCGCCGTTGATCCCGGCGGACTGGTCGGCGGCAGCCGGCTACCGGTGCGGGCAGATGCTCGCCCGGATACCGGAGGTCACCGCGGTGTTCACCGCCAACGACCACCTGGCGCTGGGCGTGCTGCGGGCGTTGCACGAGCACGGCCTGCGGGTACCGGACGACATCAGCGTGGTCGGCTTCGACGACGTGCCGGAGGCGGCGTACTTCATTCCGCCGCTGACCACCGTGCGGCCCGACTTCGCCGCGGTCGCCCGGGCGAGCCTGGACCTGCTGCTCGCCCAGATCGAGTCCGACGCCGTCGGCCCGCTGCGCCGGACGATCGCACCGAGCCTGGTCGTCCGCGGCAGCGTCGGCACCCTCTCGCGCTGACCCGGCCGGCCGTCCCCGGCGACGGCTCTCCCGTCGTCGCCTGACCGGACGACGGGGTACGTGGTGCAGGGAGGGCGGGTGCGGAAAGCCAGCCGCTTGACAGGCATGAATGTTAGCGCAAACATCGTAGTCGCCTCGCCGTGCAACTCCACCGTCGTCGTCCCGATTCGCCGGTGCTTCTTCCTGCCGCGAGGGCGCCCCCTCAGTCGCCGCCCGCGGCGATGGCGCAACCCCATGGAGGACACATGCAGCCACCCCACCCACCCCACCGAGCCGCCAGCCGTGCCGGCTGCCGGGCCCCACGGCGCCTGCGGTCGGCGCTGGCCCTGATGTTGGTGATGCTCGCGGTGTCGGCCGGCCTGCCCGTGGCCGGGCCGGCGCATGCCGCGCCGTCCGTGAACTACACCAACCCGCTGGTCAACCAGCGGGCCGATCCCCACATCTTCAAGCACACCGACGGCTACTACTACATGACCGCGACGGTGCCGCAGTACGACCGGATCGTGCTGCGCCGGGCCAGCACGTTGCAGGGGCTGGCCACGGCGGCGGAGACGACGATCTGGCGCCGGCACACCAGCGGGGAGATGGGCGCCCACATCTGGGCGCCGGAGATCCATTTCATCAACAACCGGTGGTACGTCTACTTCGCCGCGGGCCGGACGGACGACGTGTGGCGGATCCGGATGTACGTGCTGGAGAGCGCGAACGCGAACCCGCTGGTCGGCACGTGGACCGAGCGCGGCCGGATCACGACCCCGTGGGACACGTTCAGCCTGGACGCCTCGACCTTCGTGGTCAACGGGGTGCGCTATCTGACCTGGGCGCAGCAGGAGCCCGGTATCTCCACCAACTCGAACGTCTACCTCGCCCGGATGGGCGCCAACCCGTGGCAGATCACGGGCACGGTGACCAGGCTCGTGGTGCCGACGTACGACTGGGAGACCCGCGGGTTCCGGGTGGCCGAGGGGCCGGCCGTCATCCAGCGCGACGGTCGCCTCTTCCTGACCTATTCGGCCAGCGCCACGGACGCGAACTACTGCCTCGGGATGCTGAGCGCCTCCGCCTCCGCCAACCTGCTCGACGCCGCCTCCTGGCGCAAGAGCCCGGTCCCGGTGTTCGCCAGCAACGCGGCCACCGGCCAGTACGGTCCCGGCCACAACTCGTTCACCGTCTCCGAGGACGGGCAGAGCGACATCCTGGTCTACCACGACCGCGACTACCGGGACATCGTGGGCGATCCGCTGAACGATCCGAACCGGCGGACCAGGATCCAGAAGCTGTACTGGAACGCCGACGGCACCCCGAACCTCGGCATCCCGGTGCCCGACGGGGCCACGCCGGTCCGGCTGCGCTCGCACGACCTGACCGCCAGCTACGTCCGACACTACGATCACCGGGCCCGCGTCGAGCCGAACGTGACCAACCTGGCCGACTCGCAGTTCCGTGTCGTCGCCGGCCTGGCGGGTGCCGGGACGGTGTCGCTGGAGTCGACCAACTTCCCGGGCTACTACCTGCGCCACCGTGACTTCGCCCTGTACGTCGAACGGGACGACGGCTCGGCCCTGTTCGACGGCGACGCGAGCTTCCACCGCCGGGCCGGCCTGGCCGCCGGCGCCGGGCTCTCGCTGGAGTCGCAGAACTTCCCGGGACGCTACGTCCGCCACCGTGCCGGCCTGCTCCACGTGGAGGCGGTCAGCTCGGACGCCGACCGGGCCTCCGCCACCTTCCACCTGGAGTAGACGACCCAGGCGCACCCCGGCGCAGCCGACCGGCTGCGCCGGGGTGGAGCGGGAGGCACCTTCGGATCTGCCCGCTCGGTCAGACGAAGCGCCAGCGCCGGTCGGCCGCCCCGCTGTCGTCGGCGAGGACGATCTGCGCACCCTGGCTGCCTGAGCCGCCGCTCACCCCGAGGACCCGACCGCCGTTGGCGCACTGGATGCGGAAGTAGCCGTTACCGCCGTACCGCAGCCGCCACCGGTGGTCGTTCGTGCCGTTGTCGGCCCACTGCACGATCCGGGCGCCGGCGGCGCTGGCAGCGCCCTCGACCCCGAGCACCTTGCCGCTGTGTGTGTTGCGCAGGCGCAGGTAGCCGCCGGTGTCCACGATCGCGGTCCACAGGTGGTCTGCGGTGCCGTTGTCGCCCCACTGGAGGACGAGGCCGCCGTCGGCGGTGGACATGTCCCGCACGCCGAGCACGAGCCCGCTGGCGAGGTTCTGGATCCGGCGGGCGCCGTTGGGCACGAACCGCCACTGGTTGTCCGGGCTGCCGTTGTCCTGGTCCTGCACCGCCTGGGCGCCCTGGGTGGTGGCGCCGCCGGAGATGGCGAGCAGCTTGCCGCTGTGCGCGTTGCGTAGCTTGTGCGTGCCGTCGCCCACGTCGACGGGCGTCCAGTTGTGGTCGGCGGTGCCGTTGTCGGCCCACTGGAGGACGCGGGCGTTGTCGGCGGTGGACATGTTCTCCACGCCGAGCACCTTGCCGCTGTTGACGTTGCGCAACCGGATCGTCGACCCGTCGACCAGGATCCGCCAGTCGTGGTCGGCGGTGCCGGTGTCGCCCCACTGGAGGGCGGGACCGCCGTCGGCCATGGACATGTCCTGGATGCCGAGCACCAGGTTGCTGGCCGCGTTGACCAGGCGGAAGCTCGCGTCGTCGCCGCCAGCGGCGCTCCAGTAGACCGTGTAGTTGTGCCCGTGCGCGTCGTGGAACGGCCCGAGGCGGACCGTGGCGCCGTTGGCGACGGCGGTGAACGCCAGGGCACTGGTGCTGGTCCGGGTGATCGAGCCGGTGCTCAGCGCGGGCAGCCCGCTCAGAGCGGTGTTGCCGTAGTCGCCGGACAGCACCACCGGCCCGTACGTGATCGCCTGCACTGCGGCGTTGTCGTTGGCGGCCGACATGACGACCCGCATCGGCAGCCGGACCGTGACCACGTCGCCGGGAGCCCAGGAGCGGGTGAGACCGGCGTAGCTGCCGGGGGTCGTGGCGACGTTCTGTGGCGTGCCGTTGACGCTGACGCTGGCTCCGCTGGTCCATCCGGGGATCCGGATCCGCATCGTCCACGATCCGCCGGCCGAGCCGGTGACGGTCAGGGTGGTGGTGTCGCCGACCGGATACGAGGTGGTCTGGGTGACCGTGATCCCGCGCTGCGTCCAGTTGAGCACCGACGGCATGAACAGGTTCACCGTCAACGTGGTGCCGTTGTGGAAGTAGATGGAGTCCATCAGCGTGGTGTTGGTCTCCAGGCCGGTGCCCTGGCAGCACCAGAACGAGTCGTAGGCGGTACTCCAGGTGCCCCCGCCCCAGGCCGGACCGACCCCGCGCCGGCCGCCCGGGTTCAACGGCGTGAAGTAGGTGACGTGGCCATGGTCGTCGGCCGGGTTCTGCTGGCCGATCATGTGGTTGAGCAGCGCCCGCTCGTAGAAGTCGAAGTAGGCGGCCCGGTTCGGGTCCAGCAGCCACAGCTCCCGGGTCAGCTTCAGCATGTTGTAGGTGTTGCACGCCTCGCAGGTGTCGGTGCGCAGGTACCCGGCGATGGCGTCGGGGGCGCGGAAGTGCTCGGCCTGGCTGTTGCCGCCGATCACGTAGCTGTGCGCGTCGACGGTGATGTTCCACGCGTTGCTGGCGATGTCCCGGTAGCGGGTGGTGCCGGTGGCCTTGAACTCCCGGGCCGCGCCGATCCACTTCGGCACCTGCGTGTTGGCGTGCAGCCCGTTGAGCTGGTCGGAGTTGGCGGCGAGCGGGTCGAACACGGCGTGGTGGTCGAACCGCTGGGCGGTGGTGAGCCAGCGGGTGGTGCCGGTCTGCTGGTACAGGTCGGTCAGGACCGCGTTCATGCCGCCGAACTCGGTGCCCAGCATGGCCTGCGTCTGGGCGGTGGTGAGCCGGGCGGTGCGCCAGTCGACCCAGCCGGCGAGCGCCAGCAGCACGTCGCGGGCCTGTGTGTTGCCGATGAGGCGCCAGACGTCGAGCAGCCCGGCGAGCGTCTTGTGGACGCAGTAGTACGGGACGTTGCCGTTGCTCAGCGTCCGTGCCTCCAGCGCGGTGAAGTCGGATTCCGGGAAGCCGGACAGGTATCCGGCGTTGAAGCCGGCGGCCGCGTTGTTGGCCTGGCACTTCGCCAGCTCCGCCACCATGCGGTTCGCCTTGTCCCGGCAGGTGGCGTCCCCGAGCACCGCCCAGGCGTGGGCCCAGGCGGTCAGGAAGTGCCCCTGCACGTGGGTGCGGAACGGAAACGTCGGCGCGTCCCAGCCGCCGGTCGGCGCGGCGCCGGCCGTGGAGAGGCGGTGGTTGGCGCGGAAGTTGTAGAGCAGCCGGTCGACGTCGACGAAGCGCAGGTAGTTCAGCGTCCGGCTCTGGTTCTCCTGCCAGCGGCTCGCGGACAGCCGGACCTGGCCGGGCTCGAACGCGTGGGCGGAGACGCCGATGTCGGGCCGGGCCGGGGGCAGGGCGGCGCGGGCCGCGCCGCTGCCGGTGACGGCGCCGAGGGCGGACCCGCCGGTGCTGGCGACGGCGACCACGCCGGCGGACCTGAGCAGGAGTCGTCGGTTGAGGAAGGGAGTGGGCATCGATGCCTCCGGGTTTGGCGGTCGGGGTGCTACGACGTGATCCGGAAGGTGGCGTCCTGCCGGTCGGTGGCGCTGGAGGAGGCGCTCAGCGGGTCGATGCGCAGCAGGTAGCCGGAGTGCCGGAGGTAGCGGTCCGGGAAGTTGTGGGAGCGGAACGACGTCCACGAGGAGTCGGCCAGGCCCGGCGTGCGGTGGAACGTCGCGTCGGCGCGGAACGTGGCGGTGTTGTTGTTCGGTTCGAGCCGGATGGCGTAGCCGCTGTGGCGCAGGAAGTTGCCGGGGCGGTTCACCGACTCGAACGACACCCCGGCGGGGTCGGCCAGGCCGGGCACCAGCCGCCACAGCTGGTCCTGGTACGGGTCGAAGGGGTACGCGTCAAGGCGTCCGACACCGTTGAGGTGCCGCACGAACCGGTCGGGGAAGTTGGTGGACTTCAGCCGTACCCAGTTCGGGGTACCCCATCGGCTGATCGCGCCGGTGTACTCGGCCTCGGTGATGCCGAGGATCGAGCCGTGCTTGCCGTTCAGCGGTGGGGTGTAGTCGCGCTGGTTCAGGACGGTCCACGCGTTGGCGGTGATGTTTCCGCTGGACCAGGCGTAGTAGTCGGCGTTCACCGGGGCGAAGGAATCGCCCCACAGGTACCAGCCGTTGCCGTCGTTGCGCTTGACCAGCAGCGGGGCCTCCATGGCGTCGCCCTGCCGCAGGGCGCTGGTGTAGGTGGTGAAGCTGTTCGGGGCGCCGGTCGACGAGCGGGCGCCGTACAGGTTTCCGTTGGCGAGGTTCTTGTAGTACAGGTAGGTGACCCCGCCGTCGACCACGATGTCGCTGTCCAGGACGCCGAAGCCGGGGCTGAAGAAGACCTGCGGGGAACCGACCGACTGGAAGTCGGACGTGTAGTTGACCAGGAACACGTCCCCGCTGCTGGTGTTGCAGGAGTAGACGATGCCGTACTGCCCGCGGTTGGCGTCCCAGAAGACCGTCGGCGCCCAGGTGTGCGCGTTGTTGTAGGTGTGCATCCGCAGCCGCCGGTACCCGGTGAAGCTGGTCAGGTTCGTCGAGTCCCACACGTGCAGGTACTGGCTGTTCACGCCGAAGTCCGTGCCGCGCAGGTCGGTCGCGATCACGATGAACGTGCCGTCCTGCTTGCGGAAGACGAACGGGTCGCGAAGCCCCAGTTGGCCGGCGGTCGGGGTGGCCACCGGGTTGTTCTGGTTGAGCGGGGTCCAGTTCAGGCCGTCGCGGCTGACGGCGAGGTGCAGGCCGTAGTCCGCGCCGACGAAGTTCGGTGACTCGGTGAAGTAGGTCATCACGTAGCCGGTGTAGGTCGCGGCGAAGGCCGCCCGGGGGGCGATCGTCAGGCCGGCGGCGGTGGCCGCGCCGGTGGCGACCGCGCCCAGGGTGAAGGCTCGTCGGGTCAGGGCCATGGGGGTGACCTTTCTCGGGTGGTGGCGCGGGGGAGCGGCGGTCGGCGGCCCGGCGACGTGACCGGCCCTCCTGGCACGACTCTTCCGAGCGCGGGACGTGGGGCTGGTCGGTGGGGGACGGGGCAGCTGTCGGCGAGCGGGCCGGGCCGGGCGCAGGGCCGGCAGGTCGGCCGGGCGACCGCCGGATGAAGCAGCGAGCAGGATCGATGTTATCGATAACATAGTTTCCGCCTGGCACCCGCGCAAGGCTCCTCCCGTCGCAGGGCCGAGGCCCCGACCGCCGCCCGCCCGTCCGCGGTACGCACAGCGCGCGACGAGGGCTGCCCTCCCGGTACACGGGAGAGCAGCCCTCGTCGGACGGTGTGCGTCAGGCCACCGAGGCGGGGAACCGTTCCCACACCCGGTGCGCGGGCAGCAACCGCGCCACGGCGGCGAGGACCTCGGCCCCGGAGTCACCCGTCACCACGCCGGGGGTGCCGGTCACCCCGGCCCGCCGCAGCACGTCGACACCTGCACCCCACGCGCCGATCGCCTTGGCGTGCCGCCAGCACTCCTCGACCAGCAGCAGCACTCGCGGATCCACGGCCACCGACTCCGCCGCCCCCGCCTTGGCGTCGCGGGCGGGCAGCGCGTCCGGGGCGGGCGCCGCAGCCCCGGCCAGCAGCAGCACGTCGAACTCGACCGAGCGGCCGGTGGCGAAGGCCCGCTGCACGGGCAGGTCGCCCACCGTGCCGCCGTGCGGGGCGATCAGGAGCGGCACCATGCCGGCGTCGAACACGGCCCGGCGCACCTGGTCGACGTCGTCCAGACCGGTGGCGGGGTCGACGACGATCCCGACCGTACGGCCATCGGCGGGCCAACTCCCGCCGACCTGCGAGAGCGCGGGGCTGGGCGCGGGATCGGCGAGCGGCACGGTCGGCTCCGGCGCGGGCAGGCCCAGCCCGGTGGCGACCTCCGCGCAGAGCACCGGGTCGATGTTGGCGAGGCACCGGAGCTGCCGTTCCCTGATCGCCTGGTGGTAGCACTTGCCCAGCTCGAAGGTGTAGGCGCGGATGATGTGTTCCTTCTCCACCGGCGACATGCTCAGCCAGAACAGGCGGGCCTGGCTGAAGTGGTCGTCGAACGAGACCGGGTTGGCGCGTACCTTGGGCGCCTCCGCCACCGTCACCGGCACGTCGACGAACGCGTTGTCGCCGTCGCCGGCCGGGAAGGGGTTGCCGCCGTCGAGCGAGTTCGGCCGGTACGGCGCGACCCCGGCGTGCACGGCCTGCTGGTGGAAGCCGTCGCGCAGCATGTCGTTGACCGGGGCGTGCGGACGGTTGATCGGGATCTGCGAGAAGTTCGGCCCGCCCAGCCGGGTGAGCTGCGTGTCCACGTACGAGAACAGCCGGCCCTGCAACAGGGGGTCGTTCGTCACGTCGATGCCCGGGGGCAGGTGCCCGGGGTGGAAGGCGACCTGCTCTGTCTCGGCGAAGAAGTTCGTCGGCGTCCGGTTGAGGGTCAGCCGCCCGACCGGCTGCACCGGCGCCAACTCCTCCGGCACGAGCTTCGTCGGGTCGAGCAGGTCGATCCCGGCGAAGGTCTCCTCGGGGGTGTCGGGGAAGACCTGCAGCCCGAGCTCCCACTCGGGGAAGGCGCCGGCCTCGATCGCGTCGTAGAGGTCCCGGCGGTGGAAGTCCGGGTCCACCCCGCCGAGCAGTTGCGCCTCCTCCCAGGTCAGGGAGTGCACGCCCAGCTTGGGCTTCCAGTGGAACTTGGCCAGCGCCGTCTCGCCGGCCGCGTTGACGAGCCGGAAGGTGTGGACGCCGAAGCCCTCCATCATGCGGTACGAGCGCGGGATACCCCGGTCGGACATGTTCCACATGGTGTGGTGCTGCGCCTCGGTGTGCAGGGAGACGAAGTCCCAGAAGGTGTCGTGCGCACTCTGCGCCTGCGGGATCTCCCGGTCGGGGTGCGGCTTGCCGGCGTGGATGATGTCGGGGAACTTGACGGCGTCCTGGATGAAGAAGACCGGCATGTTGTTGGCGACGAGGTCGAAGGTGCCCTCGTCGGTGTAGAACTTCGTCGCGAAGCCGCGGGTGTCGCGGACGGTGTCGGCCGAGCCGCGCGAGCCGAGGACGGTGGAGAACCGCACGAAGACGTTTGTCGTCCGTCCCTTGGCCAGGAAGCCGGCCCTGGTCACTCCCCCGGCGGCGCCGTAGCCCTCGAAGACGCCGTGCGCGCCGGCCCCGCGCGCGTGCACGACGCGCTCGGGGATGCGCTCGTGGTCGAAGTGGGTGATCTTCTCGCGCAGGTGGTGGTCCTGGAGCAGGACCGGGCCGCGCGGGCCGGCCTTCAGCGAGTGGTCCGTGTCGCGCAGCCGCGCCCCCTGCGACGTGGTGAGGAAGGCGCCCTGCTGACCGTTCGCGCTCGTCGGCGCGCCGGTCGTCGCGCCGGTCGGCGTACGGGTCTCCGGGGTGCCCTGTTCCTTCTTCGGCGGCAGCGGGTCGTGGGGCGTCGTCGGCTCCCCGACGGTCGGCGGGGCGCTGCCCGGCGCGCCGGGAACATCAGGGGTCAGGACGTCGGCCACCTTCCCGGCGGCAGCCTCCACGACATCCTTGACCGCCTTGGCGGGCTTGCTGGCATCCATCTGATCGATTCCTCCGGACAACGGTGGTGAGCAGGCATCTTGGCCGGTACCCCCGGGCCGGTCGGGAAAACACGGGGACGTTGGCAGCCGGTCACCGGAGGCCGTGGACGCCCGGTTCGCCCGCCGCGGCCCCACGTATCCTGCGCCGGTGAGCGCCGACCTCCTCGCGGACTTCGTGGGGGCGGATCGCGACCGCGCCCTGGGCGTTCACGGCAGCTGCGTGGACCGCGAGGGCCACCCGCCGGTGGAGCACCGCTTCCGGGCGGACGACCGGGTCAACGTGTACTCCGTCGCCAAGACGTTCACGTCCGTGGCGGTGGGGCCCGCCCTCGGCCGGGTGATCGCCCGGGTCACCGGGGCGGACCTGCGGTCGTTCCTGCTGCCGCGCCTGTTCGGGCCGCTGGACCTGCACGACCCGGCCTGGCACGCGTGCCCGCTGGGCCACCCCTTCGCCGAGAGCGACCTCTTCCTCCGCACCAGCGAGCTCGCGCGGTTCGCCCGCCTGCTGGCGCAGGAGGGCCGGTGGAACGGCCGGCAGGTCGTGCCGGCGGCGTACGTGCGGCGGATGACGGCGGAGCGGGTCGACACCAGCGCCGTCACGGACCGCGAACCCTTCACCCACGGGTACGGGCTGGGGGTGTGGATCGACCGGGGCGACACGTACCGGCTCGACGGCCGCTACGGGCAGTACGTCGTCGTCAGCCCGGCCCGCCGTGCGGCCGTCACCGTCACCGCGCACCCGGAACGGGACGAGGAACTGCTCGCCGCGGTCCACGAACTCGTCGTGGACCGGCTGGACTGACAGGTCGGGCCGACCGAGCCGACGCGCCCGGCCGGCCCGGACCGCGGGTCAGCAGCGTGGCACGCCGGGGATGAAACCATCGTGGCCGGTCAGGACGTATGCGTCGGAGACGTACCGGTTGGTGCCGATCCGGTCCCAGACGTTGGTCGTGCCGTGCGGGCCGGTCACCGTGGTGCCGACGGCCTGGCAGTAGATGCTGACGGTCGTGCCGTCGGTGACGGAACCCACGATGCCGTAGCCGGTGCCGGGCCCGGAACGCACGTTGAGGCCCAGCCCTTCGGCGTCCACCGTGCCGGAGCCGACGCCGGTCTGCTGGTTGACCAGCTGCATGTAGTAGGTCCAGTTCCAGTTCGGGCCGGGGTCGGTGTGGGTCGCCCCGGGCACCTCACTGTGGGCGATGATGTGCGCCCGGGTCTTCGGGATGCCGTACCTGTCGGCGAGGGTGCGGGTGAGCGTCGCGGACGCCCGGTACATCGAGTCGGTGAACCAGGCCGGGTTGTCGACCCAGCCCTCGTGCTCGATGCCGATGGACTGGGTGTTGTAGGTCCAGTTGCCCGCGTGCCAGGCGATGTCCTTCTCGCGGACCGACTGGGTGACCGCGCCGTCCGACGAGCGGAACGTGTAGTGCGCGCTGGTCTTGGACGCCGGGTTCTGGAACCAGCTGATCGAGCCGGCGTAGCTGCCCTGCGTCACGTGGATGACGATGTACCGCACCGGGTGGCTGGCGGGCCGGCTGGCGACGGTGTAGTTGCTGGTGCTCGCGGGTGCCCAGGCGGCTGGCCCGTAGTCGGTGCTGAGGGTCCCGACGCCGTCCGCCACCCGACCCGGTACGTCCCGCCGTGGCGCCACCGGTCGGCCGGGCACCGGCGCCAGTTCGCGGCGCCCGGTGTCGAAGCCGGTGCGGAGCAGGTCGTAGACGGCGTCGGCGTAGAGCCGGGCGAGCGAGAGGGTGGCTGCCCCGCCGTAGCGGGCCACCGGCGCGTACCACTCGTCGACGTCGTCACGCTCGGTCGGCGTCAGCCCGGCCTGGTCGGCGTAGGAGCGCAGCACGGCGGCGGCTCCGGTGATGTTCGCGGCGTCGGCGCGCAGCGCGCCACGGCTGAGCCCGGTCAGCGCCGCCGCCTCGTCGAGGGTGCGCAGCTCGGGGTTGCTGGCCAGGTGCATGAGGCCGTAACCGCCGGCCGCGCTCGGCGCGCCGCCGTGGGAGTCCAGGCGGGTCTCGGCGTAGCCGAGGGCGACGAGCAGGTCGCGGGGGACGTCGTACCGTGTGGCGGCGGTGTCGAACGCGGCAGCCAACCGGCCCGCCGCCGGTGACCCCGTGTCCGGGGCGGCTGACGCCGGTGCGGCGGCCAGTACTGATTCGGCAGACAGCAGCAGGGTCGCGGTCAGTGCGGCACTGAGCAGCCCATGTGTACGCCGGGAGGCGAGTCGCGTTCCCATCGTCACCCCTCACGATATTTGTCGACATCGATTGGTGTCGACGGGTGGCGGTAACGTACACCGCGACGGTCGACGATGTAAACGCCTTCCGCTACGGTGCGGAAAGGTGGCGAAATCCTTCATCGCCCGCCGTGCGGCAGGATGGGCGGATGAGTTTCGAGTTCCGCGCCCACCTGCTGGGCGCGATCGCCTGGGCAGCCCGCGCGCCGATGCCGGACGCGTGACCACCGCGGCCACGGGCCGGGCCCCGGCGGCGGTGGATAATGGCCGGATGCGCGATCCCGCCATGACGGACGTGGCCCGCCTCGCCGGGGTCTCCCACCAGACGGTCTCCCGGGTGCTCAACGGGCACCCCAACGTCCGTGAGGAGACCCGGGCCCGGGTGCGGGCCGCCATCGCCCAGCTCGGCTACCGGCCGAACCGGGCGGCCCGCGCGCTGGTCACCGGCCGGTCCCAGCTGATCGGCGTGGTCGCCCAGAACAGCACCCTCTACGGCCCGGCGTCGCTGCTCGCGGCGTTCGAGCAGGCCGCCGCGTCGGCGGGGTTCGCGGTCAGCGTGGGCAGCGTCAGCACGCTGGACCGGCGGTCCATCTCCGCCGTGGTGGAGCGGCACCTCGACCACCGGGTCGCCGGCATCGTGCTGATCGCGCCGGTGGCCTCGGCCGGCGAGGCGCTCGACCACCTGCCGGACGCGGTGCCTCTGGTGACCGTCGACGGCGACCCGGAACGGGCCACGGCCCTGGTCACCGTCGACCAGGTGGCCGGCGCGGGGATGGCGACGCGGCACCTGCTGGAGGCGGGTCACCGGACGGTGTGGCACGTCTCCGGCCCGGCGGACTGGTTCGACAGCGCCGGGCGGATCACGGGCTGGCGCGAGGCCCTGCACGCGGCCGGCGCCGAGGTGCCGCCGGTGATCCCGGCGGACTGGAGCGCGGCCTCCGGCTACCGGGCCGGGCAGATGCTCGCCCGGATGCCCGAGGTCACCGCGATCTTCGCTGCGAACGACCATCTGGCCCTCGGCGTGCTGCGGGCGCTGAGCGAACGCGGCCGGCGGGTGCCCGACGACGTGAGCGTGGTCGGCTTCGACGACGTGCCGGAGGCGGCGTACTTCATTCCGCCACTGACCACCGTCCGGCCGGACTTCGACGCGGTGGCCCGGGCCAGCCTGGATCTGCTGCTCGCCCAGATCGAGTCCGGCGCGGGAACGGTCGGGCGGCACACCATCGCGCCCACCCTCGTCCGGCGGGACAGCGTCGCGGCTCCGCCCGACTGAGCGCGGGGCACGTGCCGCCCGATGGGTTCAGCGGTGCGGTGCCGGCCCGGTGGACTCGCGGACCACGAGGCGGCCGGGCTGGCGGACCACGCCGGCGGCGCGGTCGCCGTCGAGGGCGGCGAAGAGATGGTTGACGGCGGTGGCGCCGAGCTGTTCGAGGTTGAGGTCAACGGTGGTCAGCGGCGGGCGGCAGTCGGCGGCGAAGAACTCCCAGTTGTCGTAGCCGACGATGGCCACGTCGTCCGGGATCCGCCGGCCCAGGTCGCGTAGCGTGTCGGCGACCCCGGCCGCGATCTGGTCGTTGCCGCAGAAGACCGCGTCGACCTCGGGCCGGGCGGCCAGCAGCAGCCGCGCGGCGTGCCGGCCCCACCGCTGCGACCACTCGCCGTACAGCGGGTCGCCGGCCAGGGACAGCCCCGCCTCGGCCAGCACCGCGCGCAGCCCGGTGGCCCGGTCGCGGGCCGCGCGGTAGGTCTCCGGCCCGGTGATGTGGCCGATCCACCGCCGCCCGTGCGACACCAGGTGCTCGGCGGCGAGGCGGGCGCCGCCCTCGTCGTCGGCGAGGACGGAGAGGTCGCCCGGATCCGTCGACTCGCCGTACGCGTAGACCACCGGCACCGGGATGTCCCGGGTCAGCGACGGCCGCAGGTCGTTGCTGTCGCCCACGATGATGAACCCGTCGACCTGCCGGGCGAGCAGGGTGCGGATGTAGTGCTGGCGGCGGATGGCGTCGCCGCGGGCGTCGCACAGCAGCACGGACATCTGCTCGTTGCCGAGCGCGTTCTCGGCGCCCAGCAGGATGGGGATCGCGAACCGGCCGGCCAGCTCGTCGGTGAGCAACCCGACCGTCCGGGTGCGCCCGGAGATCAGGCCACGGGCCAGCACGTTCGGCTGGAACGACAGCTCGGACGCCGCGCGCAGCACCCGCTCCCGGGTGGCCGGGGCCACCTCGGCCCGCGAGTTCAGCGCCTTGGACGCGGTGGAAACCGAGACGCCGGCGCGATCCGCCACGTCCCGCAGGGTCACGGACCGGGAGCGCAGCCGACCCACCGAAATCCTTCCTGTCGTTTTCGGGGCGAGGGGGAGCGTGGCGCCGCCCTTCGCGCGACCACCAGCGTAGCTGTCCATTGAGATTGGAGGAAGACGGCGGTGACCGAGGAATGTCGCCCGGGTTTTACCGTCCGGACATCTTGTCGAAAACGTTTTCGTGCGGCAGGGTGACGGCAGGTCGTGATCTGAGTCACCTTCAGGGAGGGTCCATGCCGTCCACACCCCTCGGAGCCGACCCCACCGGCGGTCGTCCCGTCGTGCCGTCCCGTGGGCGTCGGCGACCCCTCGGGCTGGCGGAGGTCCGGATCGACGGCGGGTTCTGGGGGAGCCGGCAGGCCACCAACGGCGGGGCCACCCTGGAGCACGCCCGGGCGTGGATGGACAAGCTGGGCTGGACCGGGAACTTCACCACCGCCGAGACCGGTCACGGGTCTCCGGACCGGCGCGGCCGGGAGTTCTCCGACTCCGAGGTCTACAAGCTCATGGAGGCCGTCGCCTGGGAGCTCGGCCGACGCCCGGACGCCGGCCGCGAGGCCGAACTACGCGAGCTGACCCGGGCGGTGCGGGCGGCGCAGGCGCCCGACGGCTACCTGCACACCGCGTACGGCCGGCCGGGGCAGCGACCCCGGTACAGCGACCTGGCCTTCGGCCACGAGCTGTACTGCACGGGGCACCTCGTGCAGGCGGCCGTCGCCCGGGCCCGCGTCGCCGGCGCCGACGAGCTGCTGGACGTCGCCCGGCGGGCCGCCGACCACGTCTGCGACACGTTCGGCCCCGACGGCGTGTGGGGCGTCTGCGGGCACCCCGAGATCGAGCCGGCGCTCGTCGAGCTGGCCCGGGTGACGGGGGAGCAGCGCTACCTGGAGCAGGCGTCGCTGTTCGTCGAGCGGCGCGGCCACCGCAGCATCCCCCAGCACCACGTCGGCTGGGCGTACTTCAGCGACGAGCAGCCGGTGCGCGCCGCGCGGGTGCTGCGCGGGCACGCGGTCCGGGCGCTCTACCTGGCCAGCGGCGCGGTGGACGTGGCCGTCGAGACCGGCGACGACGAGTTGCTGGAGGCGGTCGCCGCGCAGTTCGACCGCACCCTGGCCCGGCGCACCTACCTGACCGGCGGGATGGGCGCCCGCCACGCCGACGAGGCGTTCGGCGACGACTTCGTGCTGCCGGCCGACCGGGCGTACGCGGAGACCTGCGCGGGCGTCGCGGCGGTCATGCTCGCCTGGCGGCTGCTGCTGGCCACCGGGCAGCCGCGCTACGCCGACGTCATCGAACGGATCCTCTACAACGTGGTGGCGACGTCGGTCTCCGACGACGGCCGGTCCTTCTTCTACGCGAACACCCTGCACCAGCGCACCCCGACTCCGACGGTGCCGGCCGACCGTGAGCAGCTCGGCTTCGGCGGCGGGCCCCGGGCGCCGTGGTTCGAGGTGTCCTGCTGCCTGCCCAACGTGGCCCGGCTGCTGGCCAGCCTCGCCGGCTACCTGGTCACCGCCGACGACGGCGGCCTCCAGGTGCACCAGTTCGCCGACGCGGAGGTCGACACCCGGCTGGCCGACGGCCGCGCGGTCGGCCTGCGGATGCGCACCGACTACCCCGCCGGGGGCGACGTGACGGTGCGGGTCACCGCCGCCGACGGCCCGTGGACGCTGGCCCTGCGGGTGCCGCCGTGGGCGGCCGGGGCGACCGTCACCGACCGGGCCGGCCGGCGGTCGGTACCACCCGGCGAGCCGGCGCTGTTCCCGGACCTGGCCGTGGGCGACGAGATCCGCCTGGCGCTGCCGATGCGGCCGCGCTGGACCGTACCGGATCCCCGGATCGACGCGGTGCGTGGCTGCGTGGCCGTCGAGCGCGGCCCCGTCGTGCTCTGCGCCGAGTCCGTCGACCAGGCCGGCGACGACCTCGACGCCCTGCGGGTCGACACCCGCACGCCACCGGGGCCGGACGGCGACGGCGCGACCGTGACCGGCGGCATCGGCACCCCGCCGGACGGGCCCTGGCCGTACGCCGACGAGCAGCCCGCGACCGTGACGCACCCGGCGGCGGTCCGGCTCGTGCCGTACCACCGTTGGGCCCGGCGGGGCCCGTCCACCATGCGGGTCTGGCTCCCGACCGCCTGACCCGGACCACACCGAGATGCCCACCACCCGCTGTTGCGGAGGGAGAGACCAGTGAGAGCCATGATCGGCCACCGGCCGGTGGCGGTCCTCGCGGCCGCGCTGCTCGCCGTGAGCCTGGCGGCCTGCGGCGCCGACGAGGACCAGGGCGCGACGACGGCGGCGCAGGTCGACGACGGGGCGACGCTGACCCTGTGGACCCGCGCCGCCACCGAGTCCGTCTCCAAGGCGTACGCCGAGGCGTACAACCGGACGCACCGCAACCAGGTGCGGGTGACCGCCTACCCGAACGAGGAGTACCCCGCGAAGCTCGCCTCGGCGGCCGGGGCGAAGGCGCTGCCGGACCTGTTCGCCGCGGACGTGGTCTTCGCGCCGCAGTACGCCTCGCAGGGGCTGTGGCGCGACGTCACCGACCGGTTCGCCGCGCTGCCCGTGCGGGACCGGGTGGCCCCCGCGCACGTGCGGGCCGGCAGCCACGAGGGCCGCAACTTCGCCGTGCCGCACACCATCGACATGTCGGTGCTGCTCTACAACAAGGCGCTGTACAAGCGGGCCGGCCTCGACCCGGAGCGGCCGCCGCGCACCCTGCGCGAGTTCGCCGAGCACGCGCGGGCCGTCGACCGGCTCGGCGGCGGCGTCGACGGCACCTACTTCGGCGGCAACTGCGGCGGCTGCGTCGAGTTCACCTTCTGGCCCTCGGTCTGGGCGGCCGGCGGCGACGTGCTCGACGACAAGGGCACCGCCGCGTCGGTCGACTCCCCGCAGATGGCGGAGGTCTTCGCCCTGTACCGCGCGCTCTACGAGGAGGGCGTGGCGGCCCCGGCGTCCCGGGACGAGGCCGGCCCGACCTGGCTCGGCGCGCTCAAGGGCGGCAAGGTCGGCATCGCGCCGGGGCCCTCGGTGTGGCTGGGCCTGATCGAGGAGGCCGGGGTCGAGATGGGCGTCGCGCCGATTCCGGGGATGACCGGCGGCGAGTCCACCTTCGTCGGCGGCGACGCCATCGGCATCGGCGCGACCAGCGACAAGGCCGCCCAGGCGTGGGACTTCCTGGCCTGGACGATGTCGGACGAGGCGCAGGTGGAGGTCGTCGCGAAGAACAAGGGCGTGCCCACCCGCACCGATCTGGCCGAGAACAGGTACTCCTCGGCCGACCCGCGCGTGGTGACCGTCAACCGGCTGATGGCCAAGGGCCGCACGCCGTACGCCCGCAACTTCAACGCCTCGTTCAACGACCCGCAGAGCCCGTGGCTGGCCACGGTGCGGGGGGCGCTGTTCGGCGACGCCGCCGAGGCGCTGCGTTCCGGCAACGCCGCGATCACCAGGTCGTTGCGGCAGAGCTGACACCGACCGGTGGCCCGCCTGCGCCTCGGCGGGCGGGCCACCCTCTCACCGGAGGGGCCGATGCCCACGACCACCCTGACGCCGCCGGAGGCCACCGGCACGGGTCCGGCCGGCACGGGGATTCCGCCGCGCCGCCGGAGCAGCCCGTCGCGCCGCCGCCGGGCCCTGCTCGGCCTGGCGTACGCCACCCCGACGGCCCTGGTGGTGGGCGTGTTCTTCCTGGTGCCGCTCGCGCTGGTCGGCTGGATGTCGCTGCACCGGTGGCCGCTGCTCGGCGCCCCCGAGCTGAACGCGCCGGACAACTACGCGGGCATCGCCGACAACGAGCTGGTGCGGGGCGCGGCGGTCTTCACCGTGAAGTACACCGTGGTCATGACGGTGCTGCTCTTCGCCGTCGCGTTCGGGCTCGCGCTGCTCGTGCAGCGCCGGCGCCCGGGGGTGGGCTTCTTCCGGACGGCGTTCTTCCTGCCGATGGCGGTCGGCTTCGCCAGCGCCTCGCTGCTCTTCCTCGGCCTGCTCAGCGACGAGATCGGCCCGGTGCGGCCGATCCTGTCCGGCCTCGGGCTGGTCGACGGCTACACCTCGTGGACCAGCGGCAGCGCGAACTCCGCGCTGGCCTCGGCCGTGACGCTGGTGCTGTGGCGCTTCGCCGGCTTCAACATGCTCATCCTGCTGACCGGCCTCCAGGCGATCCCGACCGAGGTGTACGAGGCGGCGCGGACGGACGGGGCCAACCGCTGGCAGACCTTCCGGCTGATCACCCTGCCGCTGATGCGCCCGACGATCGCCCTGGTGCTCACCATGATGGTCACCGGTTCGCTGCTGGCGTTCGACCAGTTCTGGATCCTGACCCGCGGCGGGCCGGACAACAGCACCACGTCCCTGGTCATGGTGATCTACCGGGAGGCGTTCGTCCGGCTCGACCTCGGCTCCGCCGCCGGCGTCTCGGTGGCGCTGCTGGCCGTGCTCGTCGTCTTCAGCGTCATCCAGCTCGGCGTCCTGCGACGCCGCGGGCAGTGAGGGGAACGCGATGACCGGCTCCGGCACCGCCTCCCGGTGGGGCTTCTACGTCACCGGCACGGCGCTCGCCATCCTCTTCCTCTTCCCGCTGCTCTGGAGCGGCTGGGCGTCGGTACGCACCGACACCGGCTTCGGCCTGGTCAACTACGAGCGGCTGTTCACCTCCGACAACGGCGTCCGGCCCCGGCACGTGCTCAACAGCGTCACGGTCAGCGCGCTGACCGTCGGCGGCACGCTGCTGGTCGCCACGCTGGGCGGCTACGCCTTCGGCCGGTTCCGGTTCCCGGGCCGCGACGTGCTGTTCCTGCTCACCCTGTCGATCCTGATGGTCCCGTACGCCACCATCCTGATCGCGCTGTACGTGCTGCTCGGCTGGCTGGGGCTGGAGGACTCGCTGCTCGGGCTGAGCCTCGTGCTGATCATGTTCCAGCTGCCGTTCTCGGTGTTCATGATGCGCAACTCGTTCGAGGCGGTGCCGCGCGAGCTGGAGGAGTCGGGCCAGGTGGACGGCTGCACCAGCCTCGGGGTGCTGTGGCGGATCCTGCTGCCGGCGGTCCGCCCGGGCCTGGTCACGGTCGCCCTGTTCGCGTTCCTCACCTCGTGGAGCGAGTTCTTCGCCCCGCTGATTCTGCTCAACTCGACCGAGAAGTTCACCACCACGCTCGCCGTGGTGAACATGCGCACGGCCAGCCACGGGTCGGTCGACTACGCGGCGCTGGAGGCCGGCGTGGTGTTCATGGCCGTGCCGTGCCTGCTGCTGTTCGCGTTCCTGCAACGCAGCTACGTGCGCGGCTTCACCTCGGGGGCGCTGAAGGGCTGACCTGGGCCGGGTGCCCGGCGGAACCGGGCCGAGTCCGCACCAAGATATCTATGAGTTCCCATCTATCGATCGGAGGAACGGAATGAAGTGGATCCGAACGGTGGGGACGGCCGTCGCGGCCCTGTCCCTGCTGGCGTCCGGCTCGCTCGTCGCCGGTCCGGCGCAGGCGGCACCCGGCGACAACCTGGCCTGGACGGCCACCGCGTCGGCCTCGTACACCTCGCCCTGGGAGAGCGTGGCGGCGGTCAACGACGGCATCGACCCGCCACGCTCCAACGACACCACCAACCGCCGGTGGGGCACCTGGCCGCAGACCGGCACCCAGTGGGTCGACCTGACCTGGACCTCGACCCAGACCGTACGCGCGGTGGACGTCTACTTCTTCGACGACAACGGTGGCGTGCGGCTGCCCGCCGCCTGGCGGGTGCAGTCCTTCAACGGCAGCGGCTACGTCGACGTGGCGGGCGCCAGCGGCTACCCGGTGGCGGTCGACCGGTACAACCGGGTGACCTTCACCGCCGTCAGCACCAGCCGGCTGCGGGTGCTGCTCACCAGCGGCGCCGCCTCGGTGGGAGTGCTGGAGGTCAAGGCGCACACCAACCCGCCCGTCGACCCGCCGCCGACGAGCGGCTGGAACCCGCCGGCCAACCTCGTCACCCCGCTCAACGAGGTCTGGCAGCACTACGAGCAGACGTACCCGCAGCTGCACACCTTCCGCAACTACGGCTGGGACCAGGTGATGGCCAACCGTGGCTACCTGAACTACTGCGTCCGGTGGGACTCGCCGGCCCCCGTCTCGGCGGCGCTGCGCGACCAGATCCACGCCGCGCTGGCCCGGCAGGTCAAGAAGTGGACCGACGTCATGGTCGGGCACAACGCCTGGCCGTACGGGGACGTGCCGGTGCGGGTGGTCGGCTGGGCCGTACGCGACCGCAACCAGTTGCAGTGGAGCGACAACTCCGTCGACATCTACGTCAACGACATTCGGGAGAACGCGCCGCAGTGCGCCGAGCCGTGCGGCCGGTTCTTCAACCAGAACGGCACCTACCCGAACTGCCCGGGCGGCGTCGCCCGGCACTACGACATGTCGCTGTGGCTCACCGCCGGCATGGGCGGCGGCGCCGGCGGCGACTGGGGCCAACGCGTCGGCAGCGAGTACTTCGTCAACAACATCAACGCCGCCGACATGCACATCGTGCTGCACGAGATCGGGCACAGCTTCGGCCTCGACGACTTCTACGACTGGACGCCCACCGGCGTGGGCGGGTTCCTGATGAAGGCCGGCAGCGCGGCGCAGATCACCGAGTTCGACAGGTGGATGTTCCGCGACTGGTGGCGCCACCTGAAGGGCCGCTACGGCTACTGACCGGCCGACCGTCGGTCAGTGCACCACCGCCGGTTCCGGGGCACCGGCGGCCGTCCCGTTCCGTCCGTACCGACAGGAGACCCCGTGCGACGACGACCCCTGTTCCGGAGCCTGGCGGCCGGCTGCGCCGCGACGCTCGCCGCGAGCCTGGCCGTGGCGCTGCCCGCCTCCGCCGCCAACCCGATCATCACCACCATCTACACCGCCGACCCCGCGCCGCTGGTGGTCGGCAACACGATGTACGTCTACGCCGGCCGCGACGAGGCGCCCACCGGCACCAACAACTTCGTCATGCGCGAGTGGCACGTGCTGTCCACCACCGACGCCGCGAACTGGACGCACCACGGCGCCCGGGCGAACATCGGCACCTTCGGCTGGGCGGGCGCGGACGCCTGGGCCAGCGAGGTCGAGCAGCGCAACGGCAGGTACTACTGGTACACCTCCGTCAACGGCAACGGGCCGGGCTGGATGAACATCGGCGTGGCGGTCGCCGACAGCCCGCTCGGCCCGTTCACCGACGCCAAGGGCGGCCCGCTGATCAGCGACAGCACGCCGAACTCCGCGCCGCTGAACATCGACCCCACCGTCTTCGTCGACGACGACGGCCAGGCGTACCTCTACTGGGGCGGCTACTGGGGGGCGCGGGCCGTGCGGTTGGCCGGCAACATGGTCGACACCGTGGGGGAGGTGGTCACCCCGCAGGGGCTGACCCACTTCTGGGAGGCCCCGAACATGTTCAAGCGCAACGGCCTCTACTACCTGCTGTACGCGGCCAACGACACCCAGGGCTGCGTCACCTCGTCGAGCTACGCCTGCCAGCGCTACGCCACCGCCACCAGCCCGCTCGGGCCGTGGACCCACCGGGGCGTGGTGCTCGGCCAGGTGTCGTCGACCACCAACCACGCGGGCGTGGCCCAGCTCAACGGCCAGTGGTACATGGTCTACCACAACGCCAACGCGCCCGGCGGCGGCAACTTCCGCCGGTCCGTCGCGGTGGACCGGATGTTCTTCAACGCCGACGGCACGATCCAGCCGGTCACCCAGACCAGCACGGGCCCGCCGCCCAACCCCGGCGGTGGGGGCCAGCCGCCGGCCGGCACCAACCTGGCGCCCGCCGCCACCGCGTCCACCTCCCACGTGTCCGCCTGGGAGAGCCTGGCCGCGCTCAACAACGGCGGCGTGCCGGCCAGCTCCGCCGACCGGAGCAACCTGGCGTACGGCAACTGGCCCCAGCAGGGCACCCAGTGGGTCGAGTACACCTGGCCGAGCGCCCGCACCGTCGGCCGGACGGCCGCCTACTGGTTCGACGACGACCAGGGCATCGACCTGCCCGCCTCCTGCCGGGTGCAGTACTGGAACGGCACCGCCTACGTCGACGTGCCCAACCAGACGGCCTGCGGCACGGCCGGTCACACCTACAACGTGACCACCTTCAGCCCGGTCAGCACGACCCGGCTGCGACTGTCCATCACCTCCCGCACCGGCTACTCCACAGGTGTCCTGGAATGGATGGCGTTCCCGTCATGAGCAGACTCCGCCCCGCACGCGCGGGCCTGGCCGCGCTCGTCACGGCGACCCTGGTCGCCAGTGTCCTCCAGGTCGCCACCGGGCCGGCGCGGGCCGCCCAGACCATCGGCTATCCCACCTTCTCCGGACCGGCCGTGCCGGCGCCGCCGGTCGGCTACCAGACCGGCGACACCATGCGGGCCATCTACGACGCCGAGCGCGCCGGCACCGACTTCTGGATGGACCGGCTGCTGGCCCGCCCGGGCAACGACCCGGCCGGGCCCTGGCTGATGAGCCGGGGTCGCGGCCTGTTCATGTACACCCACAACCCGGCGGTCGTCGGCTTCGGCGGCAGCGCGGCGTACTGGGACAACATCAGCGGCCAGAACGCCTACGCGATCACCGCCAGCACCGGCGCCCTGACCGAACAGGTGGCGCAGCGCTGGCAGGCCCCCAGCCACTGGCGCAGCGTGCACACCGGCGGGTCGCTGCGCGTCGACGTCACGAAGTTCATCACCCACCAGAACGTCGCGGTGACCAACCTGACCGTGACCAACACCGGCTCCGCGAGCAGCACCGTGCAGCTACGGGTCACCTCGCCGTACGCCACCACCGGCAGCGGCGCCGAGCTGACCGGCAGCCGGGCGGTGAAGAACAACCTGACCACCGTCCGCCCCCGGCTCTCCGGCGACGGCTTCACGGTCGCCAGCGGCGGCCTGAACCGCTCGGTCACCCTCGGCGCGGGGCAGAGCGTCACCACCAAGGTCCAGATGGGCTTCCTGACCGACGAGATCCCCGAGTCGGCGACCGAGTACGCCAGCTACCGGGCCGCCACCCCGGCCACCGCGTTCGCCACCCACGTGCGCGACTACCACCGCTGGTGGGCCGAGAACGTGCCCTACATCGACGTGCCGGACCCGGCCATCAAGAAGAACATCTACTACCGCTGGTGGCTGATGCGCTTCAACCACCTCGACGTCGACATCCCCGGCCAGGACTTCCAGTTCCCCACCTCGATCGAGGGGGTGACCGGGTACAACAACGCCATCGTGCTGACCCAGCCCATGCACATCGACGACCTGAAGTACCTGCGTGACCCGGTCCACTCGTACGGGCCGTGGCTGTCGGTCGGGCAGTCGTCGGCCAACGGCCGGTTCATGGACAACCCGGGCGACCCGGAGAACTGGTCCAACAGCTACACCCAGTACGTCTCCGAGGCCGCCTGGCGGGCGTACCAGCTGCACGGCGGGCAGCCGGCCATGCTGCGCAACCTCGCCCGCTACGCCGAGATGGACGTCAAGGGCCAGCTCGCCACCTACGACACCGACGACAACGGGGTCATCGAGTACGACTGGGGCGCGATGACCGGCAACGACGCCGACGCGGTCTCGTTCCACTGGCGCGCGGGCAACCTGGACCGCGCCGAGGGCGCCTACGTCTACAGCAACGCCCTGGCCGCCGCCCAGGCGTACGCGGTCCTCGGCGACACCGCCAAGGCGAACGAGATGCAGGCCCTCGCCAACCGGGTCCGCGACGGGATCGTCAACGTGCTGTGGAACCCCGCCCGGCAACTCATCGAGCACCGGCACGTCGCGACGAACACCCACGTGCCGTGGAAGGAGATCAACAACTACTACCCGTACGCGGTGGGCCTGATGCCGAACACCGCCACCTACCGGCAGGCGCTGCGCCTGTTCGACGATCCCGCCGAGTACCCGATCTTCCCGTTCTACACCGCCAACCAGCGCGACAAGGCCGCGGCGGCCGCCGCCGGCCACCCCGGCAGCAACAACTTCTCCACCATCAACTCGACAGTGCAGTTCCGCCTCTACTCGTCGGTGCTGCGCAACTACCCCAACCAGTGGATGACCGCCGAGCACTACAAGAAGCTGCTGTACTGGAACACCTGGGCGCAGTACGTCAACGGCAACACCCAGTGGCCGGACGCCAACGAGTTCTGGTCCAACTGGAACGGCTCGGCCATCACCTACCGGTCCTGGATCCACCACAACATCCTGGGCAGCAGCAACTGGACGGTGATCGAGGACGTGGCCGGCCTGCGACCGCGTACCGACACCACCGTCGAGCTGTCGCCCATCGGCATCGGCTGGTCGCACTTCGCGGTCAACAACCTGCGCTACCGCAACGCGAACCTCAGCATCGTCTGGGACGACCCCGCCGACGGCGTCACCCGCTATCCGGGCGTGCCGCAGGGCTACTCGCTCTACCTCGACGGCAACCGGGTCGCCACCGTGGACCGCCTGACCCGGCTGCTCTACGACCCGGCCACCGGCACGGTCACCCTGCCGGCCGGCGGCACCACCACCTTCAGCGCCGCCTTCCCCGGCCTGCGGCTGCCCCAGCAGGTCGAGCAGAGCAGCGCCCGGATGGTCGACATGTTCGGCAAGGCCGGCGTCGACCTCACGTCTACCACCCCGAACCTGGCCCAGGGCGCCGGCACCTCGGCGTCGTACACCGCCGCCGGCACGTCGACGGCGGCGGCGGTGGACGGCTTCCCCACCAACGCGCCGCTGTGGGGCAGCTCCGGCTCACCGAACGCCACCGACACGTTCGACATCGACCTGGGTCAGGCGCGGACGGTCGACGACGTCTGGCTGCACTTCCGCGACGACCGCGCCGGCAACCGCTACCGGGCGCCGGCCTCGTACACCGTGCAGTACCACAACGGCAGCACGTGGGTCGACGCGGCGGCGCAGGCGAGGACCCCCGCGACGCCGCGCGCGAACCACAACCGGGTCCGGTTCACCCCGGTCAGCACCACCCGGCTGCGGGTACGGCTCACCCACACGGCCGGCTTCCGGACCGGGCTGACCGAGGTGAAGGCGTACGGCCGGGGCGGCGGACCCCCGCCGGCACAGAACCTGGCCCGTACGGCCACGGCGTCGGCGTCGTACACCTCACCCTGGGAGTCGGTCGCGGCGGTCAACGACGGCATCGACCCGCCGCTGTCGAACGACACCGTGAACCCGCGCTGGGGCACCTGGCCCAATACGGGTGAGCAGTGGGCGGAGCTGACCTGGTCGGCCCCGCAGTCGGTGCGGTCGGCCGACGTCTACTTCTTCGACGACGGCGGCGGCGTGCGGCTGCCGGCGTCCTGGCGGTTGCAGTACTGGACCGGCAGCGCGTACGCGGACGTGCCCGGCGTCGGCGGCTACCCGACGGCGGCCGACGCCTACAACCGGGTGACGTTCCCGGCCGTCAGCACGACCCGGCTGCGGGTGGTGCTGACCAGCGGCGCCGCCTCGGTGGGCCTGCTGGAGGTCAAGGCGTTCGGCTGACCGACCCCGACCCGGGTGTCCGGGCGGGTGCCACGTGCGGCACCCGCCCGGACACCGGCTTCGTGGCCCGCCGGGACGACCGGGTAAGGGTGTGACAGCCCGCTGCCCACCCCGGTATGCTCCCCGGCGATGATGACTCCGTCTCTCCGCAGATTGGGGGCCCGGTTCTCGCAAGGTGAGTGCTGATGCGCTCCCCGGCCGCGAATCCGGAACTCCGTTCGTCCTACTGGCTGCGCGTGCGCGAGTTCGCCGTGCCGCCGTCCATGATCGAGGTCGCCGCCGCCCGTCGGGCCGTCGGGGACTGGGCCGGGGCGTGCGCCGCCGCCCGTGTCGACGTCGACGTCGAGCCGCGCTCCGTGGCCAGCACCCATGGTCGGGAACTCGCCGACCGGCTCCGGGCCGATCTTCGCCACCTGGCGCCGGACCTGCTGCGCTGGCACCTGCCGAGGATCGCGCCTGACGGGCTGCTGCGGCCCGGTCTGACCATCGCCCTGGCCCGGTACGAGCCGGCCGGAGGCGGTGGCGACGCGGTGCACCTCGTGGTCCGGACGCCGCCGGCCTGGGCGGACGCCGGCCAACGGTTCAGCCTGGCGCTCTGGGACGGGTCCCGCTCCGGGGCCGACTCCCGTCATCCGCACCCGCACCCCGACGACCGGTTCCGCCTCGACCTGCACCGTCACCTGTGGGACGCCCGGCGGGCCGGTGAGCTGCGGACCCGCTCGGGGGCCGGCCACCCACCCGCCGGCAGCCGACCCGCCGACGATCCGGATCCACTGGCGACGGCGGGGCGGCGACAGGGTTGGGCGGTGGACCGGTGGGCGGCCGAGGCGGCCATCCTGCTCCACGCCGAGGGACGCCCCGGCGACACGGTCGCCGTGCGGGTCCGGGCCCGGCGTCGGCTCCTGCTGAAGCTGATCCCGGGCGGGGACGGCCCCGGGCCACCCGGGGCGCGGATCTTCTGGTCTCCCCCGCAGGGCCGCCCCGGCGCGCGGCGGCCCTCGCCGGGACCGGACCGACCCGTGCCGGTGCTGCCGGACGCGGCGACCTGGGTGTCACCCGACCTGGAGCTGCTCCGCGCCGGGCTGATCGAGCCCGACCGGCTGCACCCGCTGGTCGCGTCGGCACTGGCCCCCGACCGGCCGGCGGCCACGGCACCTTCGACGACGTGTGCGGTGGGGCAGCCCTGGCGCGTGCGGTGCCGGGGAGTCTGGCACCGGATCGGCCTGGTCGACGGGGTGCTCGTCGCCCTGGACCACGACCCGGCCGAGATCCGCCGGGAGGAACTCCTCGCCGCGCTGACCGGCACCCCGCTGCCCTGCCTGCGGACGATCGACGAGGCGCACCGCCACCCGGAGTGCCTCCCCGAGGTCCGGGCCCGCCTGGACCACGGCGACACCACCGGCGCGCTCGCCGTCGTCGAGGCCCTGCTCGGGCCCGACGCGGTGCTGCGCGCCGGGGCGCTCCGGGACGAACTGGAGACGGCCGCCCTGCGGCGGATCGAGTACGGACTGTTCCGGGCCGGACTTGCCGGGCCCGGCCGGGGCCCCACCGCCCCGGGGCACCGCCGTACCCGCGACCGCCGCGCGTACCCGCGCCACACCATCGCCCGCTGACCGGGGACGTCCCCGCTCCGCTCCCATCCGCACCGCCACGAGAGACACAGGTGATTCCATGACCGTTGCCGCCGTCCTGCCCGCCGACCAGGCCCACACCTCGCAGCTCGACGTCGCCGCCGAACTGCTCGCGCTGCTGCGCGACACCAGCACCGAACCCCGCCCCGACACGCAGCTGGAGGCGCTGACCCTGGCCGTGGCCGCCGACCTCCCCGTGCTGCTGTGGGGCGAACCGGGAATCGGCAAGACCGCCGCCCTGACGCAGCTCGCGACGGAACTGGGCCTGCCGCTGACGACCGTCGTCGCCAGCGTCCACGAGCCGTCCGACTTCTCGGGACTGCCGATCGTCGGTGACGACCCGGCGGCACAGGGCGTCCCGATGGCGCCGCCGGACTGGGCCGTACGCCTGGTCCGGGCCGGTCGTGGGTTGCTGTTCCTCGACGAGTTGTCCACCGCCCCGCCGGCCGTCCAGGCCGCCCTGCTCCGCCTCGTGCTCGAACGGCGGGTGGGCGCGCTGCGGCTGCCGGCCGGCATCCGGATCGTGGCCGCCGCGAACCCGCGATCCTCGGCGGCCGACGGCTGGGAGCTGAGCCCACCCCTGGCCAACCGCTTCGTCCACCTCCAGTGGGTGCACGACCACGAGGTCGTGGTGCGCGGCCTGGGCGGCACCTGGCCCCGCGCGGATCTGCCCCGGCTGCGCCCGGAGCGGTTGCCGGAGGCCGTCACCTTCGCCCGCCGCGCGGTGTGCGGGCTGCTGGCCGCCCGCCCCGCGCTCGTACACCGGCTGCCCGGCACCGAGACCCGCCGGGGTGGCCCGTGGCCCTCGCCCCGCAGTTGGGAGATGACCCTGCGGCTGATCGCCTTCGCGACCGCGGCGGGCACCTCCCGGGAGGTGCTGTCGATGCTGGTCCGGGGCGCGGTCGGCGACGGCCCGGGGCTGGAGCTGCTGGCCAGCATGGACCGGATGGACCTGCCCGACCCCGAGACGCTGCTGGCCGATCCGGCGACCGCCGCTCTGCCGGAGCGCGGCGACCTGCGGCAGGCCGTCCTGGACGGGGTGGTGGAAGCGGTCCGCGGTCGCCCGGACAGGGCCCGCTGGGACGCGGCCTGGGCGCTGCTGGTCCGGGCGCTGGAGACCGGGCCCCCGGATCTCGTGGTCGTCCCCGCGAGCACGCTTGCCGCCCTGCGGCAGGAGGACTGGGACGTGCCGGCGGCGATCGAGCGGCTCGCGGGCGCGGTGTCGGTGTCCCGCCGCGCCGACCAGGCGCGTGTCGCCGCCGCCGCGGGGGCCGGCCGGTGATTCCGGGTACGGGGACCCTGGACCGGGAGAAGCTCTTCGCCGCCCGGCTGCACGCCGCCCGGGTCCGGCCCTACCTGGCGTCGGCGCTGTTCGCCCTGCACGTGGTGGAGTCGCGCCTGGTGCCGACGATGGCGGTGGACCGGCACTGGCGGTGCTACGTCTCGCCGGTGTTCGTGGACCGCACGCCCGTGGAGGAACTCGCCGGGGTGTGGGTGCACGAGGTTTCACACCTGCTGCGCGACCACCACGGGCGCAGCGACCGGGTCGCGCGGGAGCGGGGGCTGACCGGGCCGGGGGAGCGGCTACGGATGAACATCGCGGCGGACTGCGAGATCAACGACGACGCCTTCGGTGACGGGCTGACCCGACCCGAGGGCGTCGTCGACCCGGCGTTGCTGGGGTTGCCGGAGGGGGAGCTGATGGAGGACTACCTGCGTCAGTTCCGGCTCGGCCCGCGTACGCAGGGACTGGTCTGGCTGGACTGCGGCAGCGGCGCGGACGGGCTGGACCGTGAGTGGGACCTGGGGCCGGACGGCGCGTACGGCCTCAGCCCGCAGGAACGCGACGCGGTACGGTTCCGGGTGGCCGAGGGCATCACCGGCCGCCCCGGCGACGTCCCGAAGGGCTGGCGGAGGTGGGCGCAGGAGGCGTTCCACCCGCCCCAGCCGTGGCGGGACCTGCTGGGGGCGGCGATCCGCTCGGCGGCCTCCGGCGCGGGCGCGGGCCAGGACTACACGTACGGCCGGCCGGCGCGGCGTTCCGCCGGGGTGCCCGGTGTCGTCCTGCCGAGCCTGCGGCGCAGGCCCCCACGGGTATGCGTGGTCGTCGACACCTCCGGGTCGGTAAGCGACGCCGAGTTGGGCAGTGCGCTGCTGGAGGTCGCGGCCATCTCCCGCGCCGTCGGCGGCCGGCGTGACCTGGTCACCGTGCTGTCGTGCGACGCGGCGGCCCAGCGGGTGCACCCGTTGTGCCGCGCCGAGGAGATCCCGCTGGTGGGCGGGGGCGGGACGGACCTGCGGACCGGCTTCGCCCGGGCGCTGCGGAGCCGGCCCCGACCGGACGTCGTCGTGGTCCTGACCGACGGGCAGACGCCCTGGCCGGTCTCCCCACCGCCCTGCCGCACGGTGGTCGGGCTGTTTCCCCGCGAGCGCTCGTACCGGGGATCGTGGGACGAGGACGACCCCGAGTACGTGCCGGACACGCCACCGGAGTGGGCGCGGGTCGTGGTGATCGGCGGGGGCGTCGGCACGCCCGACGGCGTCACGACTCCTGGACGCGGGGGGTGACCGGACGGACCCGCACCGGGGCGCCCGGCCCGCCGCCCGCGCGCGACCGGTATTCCGGGACGCCCACGCAGGTGAAGAGCAGCGCCGCGAGGTCGGCCGGCTCGCCCAGCAGCCCCGGGACCTCCGAGTCGACGAACGTCATGCCGGAGGCGCTCGCGCCCAGGGCGTACGCCGCCAGGTGCAGCCGGCCCTCGACGAGCCCGGCGGCGAGCTGGGCGTCGCGGTAGCCGCGGTCGTCCAGGGTGGACAGCGGCGTCGCGGCGATGACGACGAAGGCCGCGTCGCCGGCGAGCCCCTGGCCCAGGCAGACCCGGAGCAACTCGTCGCGCAGGTCACCCGCGCGCAGCGGCGTCGACAGGTCGGGCCACCGGTAGAGGCCGGGCGCCACGTCGTCGACGCCGTGCACGGCGACCCAGTGCGGCACCGTCACGCCGCGCAGGGCGGCGGCCAGCGACCACTCCAGCAGGTGGCGCGGCAGCGTCCGGGACCGGTCCATCCGCCGTTGCGACCCGCGCCGGCGCACGACCTCGTCGAGCGGGTCGGACGGCGGATGGACCGGCAGCGCGGCCGGCTGCGGCCAGGGAGCCCCGAGGGCGTCCCGTTCGCCGGCGCGCTGCGCGGTCGTGCAGAGCGGCAGCTCGACCGGTGGCAGTTCCCCGGGGACCGCCGGCCCGGTGGGCCCGGTCGCGGGCTCGCCGTCGCCGAGCGACAGCAGGGCCAGCGGGTACTCGTGCACGCCGTCGGCACCGACGAGGGCGCGTACGGCGGCGTCGGGGAACAGCGACCGCAGTCGCGGGGCCAGGCCGGCGCTTGCCGCAGCCGCCGACAACTGGGACAGCAGCGTGCCGGCGTCCCAGTAGAGGTGCCGCCACCCGCGCTCGGCGTAGCGCCAGCCCGTCCGCCAGGGCACGCCCGTCACCACGAGCGTCGTGGCCGTGCCGGTGGCGGCGGGGCCCACCTGGACGAGCGCGTGCCGGCGCGCGTCGTACCAGTGCACGCCGTCCGGGACCCCCGCGACGCCGCGCGTGCTCGCGTAGACCTCCAGCGGGAACCGTGCCCCCGCCGAGCCGGCGGCGCGGTAGAGGACCGGGCGGCCGTTGCGCTCCGCGGTGCGGACGACGCCGGCGCCGAGGAAGAGCACGCGACCGAGCTGCGCCGCGTCGAGCGGCTGCCCGGCGTCGAGGGGGCGCGCCGTGGCCGGGACGCCCGCCAGCACGGCCGTCGCGGCCACGTCGGGGGCGGGCAGGTCGCGCGGCAGGGCCAGGACGGGCGGGCCGTCCGGATAGTGCTTCATGGGCGGCGGCAGGGTCTCGAGGTCGTTCGGCACGAGGTCGTGCCGGACGCGGGGGTCGTCCACGGGCACGTCCCACTCGCGGTCCGGGACGTAGGACGTCAGCCGGTGCAGCAGCCCGGCGCCGGTGTCGAGGTCCATCCGGTCATCCTGCCAGTCGCGGCGGCGGGTGGTGGTGCCTCTTCTCGGTCGCCGCCGCCCGGCGGGGCAGATCCGGGCGGGCGCCGGCGGAAATAATGGCGCGACGCCGACCGGGGTGCTCCCTTGTGCACCCCGGTCCCCGCTGCCCGACGAGGAGCCGAGATGACCGAAGGACCCCCTCCCGTTCCCCGGTCCCACGTCCACCCCGCCGCGCCGTTCCCGCCACCGGGACCCCACGCGGCCCCCGGGTCGTACGGCCCGCCAGGCACCTACGGCCCGCCAGCGCCCCCGTCGCCGCGCGGCGGGCGGTCCCGGCGTGGCCTGTGGATAGGCCTCGGCGCGGCGCTGCTGGTGCTGGTGCTCTGTGCCGGCGCGGCCTTCGGGGCGCGGGGCCACCTGGCCGACTGGGTCGGGACGACGACCGGCGCCGACGGGGAGCACGACGAGACGACGGAGATCGACAGCCTGCTGGCCGGGCACACCAGGGCGCTCAAGGAGCGGGACCTGGCCGCGTTCGTGGCCCCGTTCGACGCGGCGGACGCCGACCTGGTCGCCCGGCAGACCAGCCTGTTCCACAACCTGGTCAAACTGCCGCTGGCCGAGAGCCGGTACGAGCGGCTCACCAGGAGCGCCGCCAGGCCCGCCGGGGCCGGGACCACGTTCGACCTCACGGTGTCGTTCGTGCACCAGCTCGACGGGTACGACCTCGCGCCCGTCGCGGAGCTCTACACCTGGACGGTCGTCCGCACCGGGGAGGACGCCCCGCTGAAGGTGACCGCGGTCGGCGGCCTCGCCCAGGACCGGGCGCGCGGCGGCGTCGCCTACTACCCGGCGCCGTGGGACAAGTGGCGCAGCGTCCACGTCGAGCGGACCCCGCACACGCTGCTGATCGTCGACGGGTCGCTGCGGGCGCAGGCCCAGCGGTACGCGCCGCTGGCCGAGCAGGCCGCGGTGGACGACCTCGCCGCGTGGCGGGCCGGCGGGGTGACCGCCGAGATTCCGAAGGGCTTCGTCATCTCCATGGTCAAGGGCAAGAAGGAGCTGGGTTCGCTCTACCGGAGCACGACGCAGACCCCCGCCGAGTCCGGCCTGTCGATCGCGGTGCCGCCGCACGGGTCGATCGACGGTGCGGACGGCGCGGGGCCCGGCGTCGGCGGCAGCCGGGTGGTGATCGACGTGACCGACCGGTACTACTTCACCGAGGGCGGCCGGGACCGGCAGTTGAAGCTCTTCCGGCACGAGCTGGCCCACTCGCTCGTCAACAGCCTCACCGAGCGCGGGCCGGACGCCGCCGCCGGAGACGAGCAGGAGAAGTGGGTGGTCGAGGGGTTCGCCGAGTACCTGGGGTACGGCCGGAAACCGTGGCCGACCAGCGAGCGCACGGCCTCGTCCCGGGCGATCCTGAGGTCCCTCGACGGCGATCCGGCCCTGCCGACCAACGCCACCTGGAACTCACCTGGGCGGGCGGGCCACCACTACTGGCTGGGTCACTCGGCGATCGGTTACATCGCCGAACGGTACGGCGAGCGCAAGCTCTTCCAGTTCGTCGCCGCCCACTACCGGGGGGCGAGGGTCGGTGCGGCCACGCGGGAGGTGCTGGGCGTCTCGTACGCGGACTTCGCCGACGCGTGGGGCGGGTACGTCACGGCCAGGGTGGGCTGATCATGCCCGCCCGCATCGCCCCGCTCGTCGCCGACCGGCTGCTGGCCCCCGACATGTTCAGCGGCTGGGGGGTCCGCACCCTGTCCTCGGCCCACCCG